>NZ_JBEXNT010000052.1:0-55909 GCF_040611255.1 Kitasatospora sp. NPDC002965
GCGCAGCTGCCGTGAAGCCCGTCCGGGGGCCGCTCCCAGCGTGCTCCGCTGGTCGTCCAAGCTCGGCGCACGGTTCGCCGGCCGGGGCCGCGCCGTCGGCGGGCGACGCGCCGGTGACGAACGCCTCGTACGCGCCGGCCAGCCGGCAGGCGCCCGCGTGGTCGGTGAGCACCCCGTCGATCCGGCGCAGCGCGTCGTACCCGGTGGTGCCGGCGCACGGCCAGTCGGCGGGGAGCCGCTCGTCGCCGGTGAGGATCTTCTCCACCACCGTGTACGCCCCGCCGGTGGCCCGGGCCAGCCGCTCCAGGTACCCGCGCGGATCGGCCAGACCGTCCGGGTGGTCGATCCGGAAGCCGTCCAGGACGCCCTCGCGGTGCAGCCGCAGCAGCACGCCGTGCGTCGCCTCGAACACCTCGGGCTCCTCGACCCGGACGGCGATCAGCTCGTTGACGGTGAAGAACCGCCGGTAGTTGAGTTCGGTGCGGGCCAGCCGCCACCAGGCGAGCCGGTACCACTGCCGGGCGAGCAGCTCGGGCAGCGGGAGCCGCTCGGTGCCGGGGCGCAGCGGGAGGGCGTGGTCGTGGTAGCGGAGGGTGTCGCCGTCGACGGCCAGGTCGCCGAGGACGGCGCCGAGCCGGTCGCCGAGCAGCGGCAGCAGGACCCGTCCGCGCCCGGGGGCGTCGGGCGGGCCGGGCTGGGCGCTCCAGTCGATGTCGAACCAGCGCGCGTACGGCGAGTCGGGTCCGTCCCGCAGGACGTGCCAGAGCGGCCGGTTGAGGTGCTCGGGTGCGGGGACGGCCATGTGGTTGGGCACCACGTCGGCGATCAGCCGCAGGCCGTGCCGGTGCGCCTCGGCGGCCAGCGCGCGCAGGGCGTCCTCACCGCCGAGCTGCTCGCCGATCCGGCCGTGGTCGACGGTGTCGTAGCCGTGGGTGGAGCCGGGGACGGCCTCCAGCAGCGGGGAGAGGTGCAGGTGGGAGACGCCGAGGGCGGCCAGGTAGGGGACGGCCGCGGCGGCGTCGTGCAGGGTGAAGCCCGGCTGGAGCTGGAGGCGGTAGCTGGCGGTGGGGACGCCGGCGGGAGGGACGACGGCCGGGCGGGGCTGCGCGGGCTCGGCGGCGTTGGTCATGTGTCCATGCCTACCCGGCCGGGCCGGTACGCAAGACCCGTTGCTGACCCGAACAGGTGAGCGGCGCGGTGGACGGCCGGGCCCGGAGGCTCCCGCCGGGGCCGGTCGCGCCCTCGCGGCCCGGTCCCCTGCCACCCGGTGCCCGCCACCGGCCGGCAGGGCTCTCGCCGGCCGGTGGCGGGCACCGTCCTTCCTGCGGGGGAGGCGGTGCGCCGGACCCCCGGGGGATCTCACGCGGGCCGTTGCAGCACCATCAGCGAGCGGTCGGTGAGCCAGAGGGTGTCCCCGGCCTTGACCCGGGCGCCCGACCCCGGCGGGGGCAGCCGCGGCTGCGCGGTGTCCACCACCACCTGCCACTCCTGCCCGTGCCCGGCCGGGACGGTGAACTCCAGCTGTTCGAAGTGCGCGTTGAACAGCAGCAGGAAGGAATCGTCGACGATCCGCCCGCCGCGCCGGTCCGGCTCCGAGATGGCGTAGCCGTTGAGGAAGACGGTGAGGGACTTGGCGTAGCTGGCCCCCCAGTTGCGCTTGGTCATCTCCTCCCCGCCGGGTGTGAACCAGGCGATGTCGGTGAGGTCCTCGTACCCGCCGGTGCCGTCCCCGGCGGGGCGGCCGGAGAGGGCGGGGCCCGAGACGGGGCGGCCGTGGAAGAAGCGGCGGCGCCGGAAGACGGGGTGGTCGCGGCGGAGCCAGACCATGCCCTGGGTGAACTCCAGCAGCCGGGCGCCGGGCCCGTCGCCGTCCGGCCAGTGCACCCAGCTCAGCTCGTTGTCCTGGCAGTAGGTGTTGTTGTTGCCCAGCTGGGTGCGGCCGAACTCGTCGCCGTGCGAGAGCATCGGTACGCCCTGGGAGAGCATCAGGGTGGCGAGGAAGTTGCGCTGCTGGCGCGCGCGCAGCTCCTCGACCGCCGGGTCGTCGGAGGGCCCTTCGGCGCCGCAGTTCCAGGAGCGGTTGAAGGACTCGCCGTCCCGGTTGCCCTCGCCGTTGGCCTCGTTGCGCTTCTCGTTGTAGGAGACGAGGTCGCGCAGGGTGAAGCCGTCGTGGCAGGTGACGAAGTTGATCGAGGCGATCGGGCGGCGGCCGTCGTCCTGGTAGAGGTCGGAGGAGCCGGTGAGCCGGGAGCCGAACTCGGCGAGGGTGGCGTTCTCGCCGCGCCACAGGTCGCGGACGGTGTCCCGGTACATGCCGTTCCACTCGGTCCACAGCGGCGGGAAGTTGCCGACCTGGTAGCCGCCCTCGCCGAGGTCCCAGGGCTCGGCGATCAGCTTGGCCTGGGAGACCACCGGGTCCTGCTGGACGAGGTCGAAGAACGAGGACAGCCGGTCGACCTCGTGGAACTGCCGGGCGAGGGTGGCGGCGAGGTCGAAGCGGAAGCCGTCGACGTGCATCTCGGTGACCCAGTAGCGCAGCGAGTCCATGATCAGCTGGAGCACGTGCGGGCTGCGCATCAGCAGGCTGTTGCCGGTGCCGGTGGTGTCCTCGTAGAACCGCTGGTCCCGGGCCAGCCGGTAGTAGGAGGCGTTGTCCAGGCCGCGCATCGACAGCGTCGGACCGAGGTGGTTGCCCTCGGCGGTGTGGTTGTAGACCACGTCGAGGATGACCTCGATGCCGGCCGCGTGCAGGGCCTTCACCATCGACTTGAACTCCTGCACCTGCTGGCCGCGGTCGCCGGTGGAGGAGTAGGAGGAGTGCGGGGCGAAGAAGCCGATCGTGTTGTAGCCCCAGTAGTTGGAGAGGCCGAGGTCGCGCAGCCGGTGATCACGGACGAACTGGTGCACCGGCATCAGTTCGATCGCGGTGACGCCGAGCTTGGCCAGGTGCTCGATCACGGCGGGGTGGGCGACGCCCGCGTAGGTGCCGCGGATCTCCTCCGGGATGCCGGGGTGGAGCCGGGTGAGGCCCTTCACGTGGGCCTCGTACAGGACGGTGCGGTGGTAGTCGGTGCGCGGCGGTCGGTCGGTGCCCCAGTCGAAGTAGGGGTTGATCACCACCGAGTGCATGGTGTGGGGCGCCGAGTCGAGGTCGTTGCGGCGCTCGGGCGCGCCGAAGTGGTAGCCGTAGACGGACTCGTCCCAGTCGATGTTCCCGCTCATCGCCTTGGCGTACGGGTCCAGCAGCAGTTTCGCGCTGTTGTGCCGCTGACCGAGCCCCGGGTTGTGGGGGCCGTGGACGCGGAAGCCGTACCGCTGGCCGGGCTGGACGCCCGGGAGGTAGGCGTGCCGGACGAAGGCGTCGGTCTCGCGCAGCTCGACGGAGGTCTCCGCACCGTCCTCGCCGAGCAGGCAGAGCTCGATCCGGTCGGCGCTCTCCGAGAACACCGCGAAGTTGGTGCCGGCCCCGTCGTAGGTGGCACCGAGGGGGTAGGGCTTCCCTGGCCAGACCTGCATGGCTCCTCAACTTCCTTGCTTAGAAGGAGAACTGACAGATAGTCCGATGGTCGGGCCGGACCCCGACGCTCTCTTCCCGGCCGGGCGGCCGGGCATGTGCGACGGTCGTGTGCCGTGACGCACGGCACAGTCCGCATACTCCCCGACGCGTCCCCCGAGGGCGGGGCCATTTGTGCCGTATTCGCCCGAACGGGTGTCCGCCCGGACTCCCGGGACCGGTCCGGGACCGGTCCGGGGTGCGTCGGGGGCCCGGCCGGAGCGGTTCCGGCGCCCGTGCGCGGCCCTGCGCGATCCGGCGCGTCCCGGTGCCGTCCGGGGGCTTCCGGGCGGGCGGGGCAGGTGAGACGGTTGGGGCGGGCGGGGGTCGGGGCGCCGCCGTGGCCGAACCGGCTGCGGGCGGTTCGCGGCGGGCAGTACTCTTGATCGTCCGGCCGCCCCGCACTCGTGGCGCAGTATCAGAAGGCCCGGCGGTGAGCCGTTCCGGACGAGCCGGACGGGCAGCACACAGACAGCAGCAGAGCCGGCCGTACGGCGAGCCGTACAGCGAGCAGGCAGCTCCGAGCAGGAACCAGGTGAGGTGGCGCATGGTGTTCCCCGCCGGCGGACGTGGCGGTGGGCCCGGCGGCCCCGACCGGGGCAGCGCCCGCAGCGAGGCGCAGACGGTCGTCATGCGCCCCGCCCTGACCGGCCGGGCGGTCGTGCCCGCGCAGGGCGGCCCGGTCGAGGTCCCCGCGCTGGCCTGGTCCGGCGCCGAGTGGGAGGACGCCTACCAGCGGGTCCGGCTGTCCGGCCGCGCCTACGTCTGGCTCAACCTCGTCGAGCAGCGGCTCCGCTCGCTCGTCGACGAGGTGCTGCACCCGATCTACGCGCCCGCCCACGGCGAGGACTGGGTCACGGCCGCAGCCGGCCCGGCGGGCGAGGAGTGGGCGCACCGGGCGGGCGCCGTCCGCGAGGTCAGCCGCCGCAAGGGCTACCTGCTCGACCCGGCCGACGACGACCCGCTGGTCTTCCTCACCCTGCCCCAGCTGCGGGAGCTGATGGTCCAGCACTGGCCCTGCTTCGAGCCCTACCTGGCGGACCGTCGGGAGATAGAACTGGCGTTGGACGAGCTGGAGGTCGCCCGGCACGTCGTCTCCCGCAACCGCGTCCTCACCGGCACCGTCCTCGCCCAGACCGAACGCGCCGCCGCCCGGCTGCTGGCCCTGCTCGACGGCGGCGCCGGCGGCGTCCCCGCCGACGTCGTCGAGTCCCTGGTCGCCGGCCGCTACGCGGACGTCGTCGCCGTCCACCCCGACCGGGTCCGGCTCCAGCGCGACCTGCCCGTCGAGGACCTGCTCGACGGCGCCAGGCGGCTCGACGCGCTGGGCATCGGCCTCGGCATGCTCTGCCAGAACTACACCGGCAAGCGGCTCGTCCGGCTCGCCACCGACGGCTGCCGGGTCCGGCTGCTGTTCCTCAACCCGACCAGCAGCGCCGTCCGCCGCCGCGAACGCGAGCTGGGCCTCGGGCGCGGCGAGCTGGCCCGCTCGATCCAGATGAACATCCTGCACGTCCGCCGGGTCCGCGCCCGGCTGCGGGACCAGGGCGGCTTCGAGATCAGGGTCTTCGACGAGACTCCCCGGTTCACCGCCTACCTGGTCGAGGGCCCGGCCGGTGCGGGGCAGCTCGGCGCCGGCGGTCGCCGCCAGACCCGGGACCTCGGCGTCGTCCAGCCCTACCTGCGCCGCGCGCGCGGCATGGAGTCGCCCGCGCTGGTGCTGCGCGGCGGTGCCGGCCAGCAGCCGGGCGGGACGGACGCCGGGCTGCTGGAGGTCTACCGCGAGGAGTTCGAGGGCATCTGGGCGGACTCCCGGCCGGTCTCCTGACGCCCGCCTCCCCGGGCGAGGAGCCCGCGCCCCGGGGCCTCACCGAGGCGACCTCGTGACGGGACCTCGGCGAGGGGCCTCGTGACGGGTACGGGCAGGGCGGCGGACGGGCCGTAGGCCGGACGGATGGCGACCGGCGGCTGATCGGCCGACGGACGGTCAGCCGGGGTGCCCGTTCCGGGGGCGGGCCGGGCCGGGGCTTGCTAGCGTCGATTTCATGATCAGCAGGCCGGTTCCGGGCCTGCCGCGCGTCCCCCCGGCTGCCGCGAGGCCCCCTTCGGCATGCCCGCGCACCCCTGCCCGTCGATCCGGAAGGCCCGCCGTTGTCCAGTCAGTACGCGACCGACCCTGGCGCCCCCGGCGCCTCCCGCCGCAGCTTCGTCCGCACCGCCCTCGGGGCCGGCGCCGCCGGGGCGCTCACCCTCGGCACCGGCGGCGCCGCGCCCGCGGCCCCCGGGCCGCGCGCGACCACCGGCCTGATCCCGTTCCACGGCCTCCACCAGGCCGGCATCCTGAACCCCCCACCCGGGTACGGCACCTTCCTCGCCGTCGACGTCAACGTCGCCGACCGCACGGCGCTGGGGGCGCTGCTGCGCACCCTCACCGACCGGATCCGCTTCCTGACCGGCGGCGGCACCCCGCCCGACCTCGGCCCCGACGCCCCGCCCGCGGACAGCGGCACCCTCGGGACCGCCGCCGCCCTGCCCACCGACGACCTCACCGTCACCGTCGCCGTCGGCGCCTCCCTCTTCGACGCCCGCTACGGCCTCGCCGACGCCCGCCCCCGCAAGCTCACCGCGATGCGGACCTTCCCCAACGACGCGCTGCGCCCCGCCGAGTGCCACGGGGACCTCTCGCTCCAGGTCTGCGCCACGAGCCGGGACACCGTCGAGCACGCCGTGCGCGACCTGCTGCGGGCGCTCCGGGGCGCGGTCCGGCCGCGCTGGCAGCTGGACGGCTTCCAGAACCGCGCCCGTCCGTCCGGCGCCGCACGGAACCTGCTCGGCTTCAAGGACGGTATCGAGAACCCCGACACCGGCTCCGCCCGGGACATGGACGAGCTGGTCTGGGTCGGCGCGGGCGGCGGCGAACCCGCCTGGGCGGTCGGCGGCAGCTACCAGGTGGTCCGGGCCGTCCGCACCCTGACCGGGCCCTGGGACGAGGTGCCGCTGACGGACCAGGAGCGGATGATCGGCCGCCGCAAGTCCGACGGCGCCCCGCTCGGCCGCGCCAAGGAGAACGACAAACCGGACTACGGCCAGGACCCGAAGGGCGCCGTGATCGCCCTCGACTCGCACATCAGGCTCGCCAACCCGCGCACCGACGCGGCCCGGGGCAGCCGCATCCTGCGCCGCGCCTTCACCTACGACCGGGGCCTCGACGCGGACGGCGTCCCCGAGCACGGCCTGGCGTTCTGCTGCTACCAGCAGGACGTGGTCCGCCAGTTCGAGGCGGTCCAGACCCGGCTCGCCGACGAGCCGCTGGCCCGCTTCCTCCGCCCCACCGGAGGCGGCTACTTCTACGTCCTCCCCGGAGTCCGGGACGCCGCCGACTGGCTCGGCCGGACCCTGCTCGACGCGGCCTGAGCGCCGCCCCCGCCCGCCCCACCGGCCGGATTGTCGGAGGGGCGGGCGATGATAGGGGCTGTTTCGACCAGTAGGACGGAAGGACACACCCCTATGAGCTGGTGGCAGCAGCCACTGGTCGGCTTCGACCTGGAGACCACGGGCACCGACCCGGCCGTGGACCGCATCGTCACGGCCGCCCTCGTGGACACCGTCGGGGCCCGCCGGCTGAGCGCCACCGGCTGGCTCCTCGACCCGGGCGTCCCGATCCCCGCCGAGGCCGAGGCGATCCACGGCATCGGCGACGGCCTCGCCCGCGCCAAGGGCCGCCCGGCCAAGGAGGCGGTGGACGAGATAGCCGCCGCCCTCTGCGAGCGGCTCGCCGCCGGGCGTCCGGTGGTGGCCTTCAACGCCACCTTCGACCTCTCGCTGCTCGACGCGGAGCTGCGCCGGCACGGACTGCCGTCGCTCGCCGAGCGCCTCGGCGGCCCCGTCGGACCGGTCCTCGACGCGCTGGTCATCGACCGCGCCGTGGACAAGTACCGCAAGGGCTCCCGGACGCTCCAGCGGGTCTGCGAGGTGTACGGCGTCGAGCTGACCGACGCGCACGAGGCCGGCAGCGACGCGCTCGCCGCCGTCCGGGTGGCCGTCGCGCTGGGTGAGCGCTACCCGGCCGAGGTCGGCGCCGTCCCGCCCGCCGAGCTCCACACCCGCCAGATCGGCTGGTACCGGGTCTGGGCCGAGGACCTCCAGGCGTGGTTCCGCCGCGGCAAGGACCCGCAGGCCGTCATCGACCCCCGCTGGCCCCTGCGCTGAGGCGGCCGGCGACCGGCGACCGGTGATCGCACTGCGCCCGCCCGCCCGCCCGCCCGACGCGGTGCGGGCGGCGGTGCGGGCGCCGGTGCCCGGCGGCGCACCCGGTCCGTGACCGGAGCGCGGGCCGGGTGCGGTCGCGTTGCCGATCCGCCGCCGGGCCGCCCGGCAGCCTGCCGTGCGGAGGCCCGTCTGCGACACTGCCGCAATGATCATCAGACTGGCTGAGCACGATCTCCCCGTCTTCCTCGGGCTCGCGGCCGAGGTGGAGGAGTGGTTCGGACCGATGGTGGCCGAGCCCGGGTTCCACCGGGCGGTGGCCGGGCACACCGAGCGCGGGCTCGCGCTGGTCGCCGACGGCCCGGACGGCCCGCTCGGCGGGCTGCTCTTCGGGACCGGCCCGGACGGCCGCCACCACCTGCACTGGCTGGTGGTGGCCGAGCGGGCCCGGGGGACGGGCGTCGGGCGGGCCCTGGTCGACGACGCGCTGCGGCGGTACGTCCGCGGCCCCGCGACGGTGGAGGTGATCACCTTCGGCGCCGACCACCCGGGTGCGGTGGCCAGTGGCGCCAGGGTCTTCTACGAGCGGCTCGGCTTCGCCCCGGGCGGGCCCGCCGCGCCGGGGCCGGAGGGCGGCTCGCGACAGGTCTACCGGCTCGCCGTGGAGTAGCCGGCCTCCGGCGCGGGGGCGAGGAGGCGTGTCTTGGCGAGGGCGAACTCGGCGCCGTCCAGGAGGCCCTCCCGGTGCAGCACGGCCACTCGCTCCAGCTCCCGGGCGAGGACGGCGTCGCCGGACTGCTCGTCGGGCGGGCGGACGGCGATCTCGGCACCGTCCGGGTGCTGAGGGTCGTAGCGGACGGTCACCCGGTCGCCGACCCGGGGCAGCGCGTAGGCCGGGAACGCCCCCGGCTGGGTGGTCGCGCGCTCCTCGCCGTCGAGGGTGCGGTACTTCACGGTGAGCCGCAGACCGACCCGGCGAGGAGCGGGGGTGGCCGCCTCCGCGAGCGCGGTGACGGTGCCGGCGACGGTGACGCCGTGGTCGGCCAGTCGTCGGGCGAGGGCCCGTGCCCGGCGGTGCACCGCGGTCTCGCGGGCCACCCGCCGTTCCGCGGGGACGCCCGCCAGGAGGGCGATCAGGGCAAACGCACCGATCGGGACCAGGAGCCAGGGGCGAGGGGCCCCGTCGGCGCCGTAGGCGCCCACCAGGGTGAGCAGGAGCCAGACCGGGAGGATCAGGCCGCCCGACATGCGGTGGCAGCGGTCGTCCTCGTCGGCGTTGTTGGCCAGGGCAGCCGCGCAGACCATCGAGAGCAGCCAGCACACCAGGCCGCAGGTGATCTCCAGCACCATGGCGTTGGCGTCGCAGCCCGTCTCCCGGCCGCAGGGGTCGGCGGCGGGCACCCGCACCAGTCCGGCGGTGCCGAGCCGACCGGCCGCCACGGCGAGGCCGCACAGGAGGACGAGGGCCAGCAGACGGGGTCCGGTGATCCGGCGCTCTGTCGTCATGCGGGGACGGTAGTGCCGTTCGACCGTCCCCGGGGTGAACCGGGGCGGCCCGCGGGGGAAGACCCGGGTGAACGGGAGGCGTCGGCGGTGCGGCGTCTACGGCAGCGCGGGCCGGCGGTCCTCGGGGGCGCGTCCGAGCAGCTGGGCCTTGGCCAGGGCGAACTCGACCTCGTCCAGGGCCCCTTGACGGTGCAGGGCGGCGAGGCGCTCCAGGCCGTCCACGATCTCCGGCGGTGCGGCTCCGGGGGTGGTGGTGGGGACGGCGTCGTCGGGGCCGGGGTCCGTGACGGTGGCCCGGGCCACCGACGGGTCGGCCGGGTCGTAGCGGACCTCGGCGGGGCTGCCGCGGCGCGGGCCCCCGGGGGCGGGGAAGGCGCCGGTCACGGTGGTGGTGCGGACGGTGCCGTCCGCGGTGGTGAACTCGACGGTCAGCCGAAGGACGGGGTCGCCGTCGTGAGTGCTGCCGTCACCGGCGACGCCCACCACCGTGCCGGTGACGGTGACACCGGACCCGGCCAGCCTGCGCTCCTGTCCGGCGGTGCGGAGCTGCTCCGTCCGCGTGGTGCGCCACCGCCGGGCGCCGAAGCGGTCGAGTCCGATCGTGGCCAGCGCGAGCGGGGCGACCGGGGCGAGCAGCCACGGGTGGAAGGTGTTGTCGGCGAAGGAGGCGCCGACCAGACCGAGGGCGACGCAGCCGAGCAGGACGCCGCGGTCGGAGGTGGCCGAGTCGCCGTCCAGCGGACCGTCCCCGTGCGCGGTGGTGGCGGTGCCCACCAGGGCTGCCAGCCAGCACAGGAGGCCACCGGCGAGGTGGACGGCGATGTCGAGGCCGCCGCAGGACCGTTCGGGCCCGCAGGCGTCCTCGACGAAGGCCCGGACGAAGCCGGTGCCGGTGATCCAGCCGGCCGCCGCGACGGGGGTGGCGAGCGCGAGCAGTCCGAGGACCCGACCGGTACTCAGGCGTGGTCCGAGCGGTCCGAGTTCCGTGGGGTGATCGGTGGCCATGGGCCGGATCCTAGGGGGCGTGGGTGACGGGACGGACGGTGCCCGGGTGACCGGATCAGCTCGCCGGGACGTCGAAGCGGTAACCCTGGACCACCAGCCAGGGCAGCAGTTGCCGGAGCGCGGCGACGGTCTGGCTGCGGTCGCCGCCGCCGTCGTGGAGCAGGACGACGCCTCCCGGCCTGAGCCCGGTCCGGACGGCCGAGACGATCGCGGCCGTGCCGGGGCGGGACCAGTCGCGCGGGTCGACCGACCAGCCGAGCGGTCGCAGGCCGTTGTCCGCGGCGATCCGCCGGTTGTCCTCGGTGAACGCGCCGCCGGGGGCGCGGAACCAGCCCACCGTGGAGCCCGGGCCGCCGGCCCGGACGATCATGGTCTCGGCGTCGGCGATCTGACGGACCGCCCGGTCGTGCGGGAGGGCGGCGAACGGCTGCGGGTGGTCGACGCTGTGGTCGCAGAGCCGGTGGCCGGCTGCCACGATCCGCCGGACGGTGGCCGGATCGGCGGCGGCCTGCTTGCCGACCAGGCAGAACGTGGCCTTGGCGTTGTACTGGGCGAGCAGGTCCAGGACCTGGCCGGTGGCCGGGCCGGGGCCGTCGTCGAAGGTGAGCGCGACCGTCCGGCCGCCGGACGCGGTGGAGCTGACGATCGCGGTGGAGACCCCGGCGGAGGGCGCCGGGGGCGCCGGCGTCCTGGGCGCGGTGGTGGTGGGGGACGGCGCCGGTGCGGGGGGTGTCGTCGGCCTCGCGGTCGGGGGGCGGGGGGTGGTGGGCTTCGGGGCGGGCGTGCGGGTGGGCGGTGACGTGACCGGCGGGGTGGCCGGGGCGGAGCCGGACACCGGAGGGCCGGACGGCGGAGGCACGGACGCCGACGACCCGGGCGACGGCGGTCCGGACGGCGGTGGCGCGGACGGCGACGCGGGGGCGGTCGGTACCGGGCCCGTCGGCGACGAGGGTGCGGCGGTGGTCGTGCCCGGTTCGGGCCGGAGCGCGCCGTTGGCGGTGCCGCAGGCGGCGAGCGCCAGCGAGGCGGCGAGCGCGGCGCAGCCCGTGGCGAGTCGGCGGCGCCGGGCGGAGGACGAGGGGCGCGGCGGGGCGGAGTGCTGCGGCATGGCGGCGGCTCCTGAGGTGCAGAGGCGGATGCCGATCCTAGGTCGGTATGACTGTCGGATAAGACGCCGGCAGCATCGACCCGGTTGCGCCCTCCTCGGGGGACACCCCCGCCCCGACGGCCCTTCAGGGCCGCCGCCACGCGCGGTCCGCCGCACCCCCGCCCGTGCCCCCGCCCGCACCCCCGCCCGCCGGACCGGCCCGCCGCACCGGCCGCAGGGTCAGAACGGGTACCAGCGCACGTCCGTCGCCCCCGAGCGCAGCGAGTCCACCCGCCGCCGGAACTCGGCGAGCGCGGCCGGGTTGCCCGGCACCTGCTGGGCGACCCAGGAGGCGCTCGCCGTCTCGCGGGCCCCGCGCAGCACCGTGAAGCCGGACCACTCGCGCACGTCCCAGCCGTACGCGTCGGTGAACGCCCGGTACTCCTCGGCGGGGACGCCGTAGCGGTCGTGGCTGAGCGCCAGGACCACCAGGTCGTGCTCACGCAGGTCGCGCGAGACGGTCTCCAGGTCGAGCAGGACGGGCCCGTCCGGCCCGATGTGGACGTTGCGCGGCAACGCGTCGCCGTGGATCACCCCGGTCGGCAGGTGCGGGTGGAGGTCGGGCAGGGCCGCGGCGAAGGTGTCCCGGCGGTGGCGCAGGAAGTCCACGTCGGCCGGGTCGACGTGGCCCTCGGCGGAGGCGAGCCAGCGTTCGACGGGGGCGAGCAGGTCGCGCCGGGCGAGCCGGAACGGCGGGTCGGGCAGCAGGTGCAGGGCGGTCAGCAGCGGGGCGAGGTCGGCCGGGCGGGCGGGCCGCCCGGCGGGCGGGAGCCGGTGCCAGAAGGTGACGGGGTGCCCGAGGGTGTGCCGCGGTTCGGCGGGCAGCGCGTCGTACGGGCGGACCACGGGGATGCCCCGGCCGGCCAGCCAGTCGGCGACGGCGAGTTCACGGCGGGTGCGCTCGGCCAGTTCGGGGCCGCGCCCGACCTTGGCGACCACGGCCGGGTCGCCGAGGTCGAAGACGGCGTTCTCGCCGAGCGCGAGCAGCCGCGCGCCGTCGGGCGCGGGAAGGCCGGCGGACTCGCAGGCGTGGGCGAGGATCAGCCGGGCCCGGCTCTCGTCGAAGGGGAGCATGGGGGTCCGTTCCGTGGTGGCGGTCAGGGCCCGCCTTCGTCCTGCGGCCTGCCGGGCTCCGGACGGACGGCGGGGGTGTGCGGGCGGGGGTGAGGGCGGGCTCCGGGGGGAGACGGCGATCATTCTGGCAAAGAGGTGCCGGGCCCCGCGTGTCGCGGGGCCCGGCGGGTGTGAGGTCGGAGGGGAAGGTCAGACCTCGATCCGGCGGTGCCGGGCCTGGAGGGCCGGCTCGGGGGCCGGCGGGGCGATCGTCGCGGCGGGGGCGCCGACCGGCGGGAAGGTCTCGCCGTGCGAGAGGTTCGGCAGCCAGCCGAGCCAGCGGGGCAGGTACCAGTTGTGGTCCCCGAGCAGGGTCATCACCGCGGGCAGCAGGACCGCGCGGATGATCGTCGCGTCGATCAGCACCGCGACCGCGAGGCCGACGCCCATCTGCTTCATCGCCTGCATGGAGAGGGTGCCGAAGACCCCGAACACCGCCACCATGATCACCGCGGCGCTGGTGACCACCCCGGCCGTGGAGCGGATGCCGTGCGCGACGGCGGCCCGGGTCGGCATGCCCCGGTCGTGGCCCTCCTTGATCCGGGAGACCACGAAGACGTGGTAGTCCATCGAGAGGCCGAAGAGGATCACGAAGAGGAAGAGCGGCACCCAGGACTCGACCGCGCCGACCCCGGCGGTGCCGAGCAGCGAGGCGCCGACACCGTGCTGGAAGACCAGGGTGAGCACGCCGTACGCGGCGCCGACCGAGAGCAGGTTGAGCACCACGGCGGTGCCGGCGACGGCCAGCGAGCGGAACGAGGTCAGCATCAGGAGGAAGGCGAAGGCCACCACGAAGCCGAACACCAGCGGCATCGAACCGGTCATCTTGGCGTTGAAGTCGTACGAGCCGGCGGTGCGACCGGTGACCGGGGCCTCGGTGCCGGGCACCTTGAGGACGGTGGAGGGCACCAGGTCCTCGCGGAGGGCCTTCAGCGCGCCGTTGCTGACGTCGTCGTTGCCGGTGCCGTTGAGCGGTATGTCGACGGTGGCGACGTTCTGCTCGGCGTGGACGGTGACGTCCACCGGACCGTGCATCCGGCCGCTGGCCAGGGCCTTCGCCTTGAGGTCGGCGATCGCCGCGGTCATCGCGGGGGAGTCGATGTCGGTGGACTTGATGACCACGGAGGCGGGGGCCGGGCTGCCGGGGAAGGCGGCCTCGATCTTCTGCGAGACGGCGACCAGCCGGTTGCCCTCGGGCAGCTGCTGCTGGAACGTGAGGTTGGCGGTGTGCATGGTGAGCATGGGCGCGGACAGGCCGAGCAGGACGGCGCCGGCGAGGACGGTGGCGGCCAGCGGGCGGCGCAGCACGGGGGTGAGGACGGCGTTCCAGAACCGGCCGCCGGTGGTGGCGGCGTCGGCGCGGCGGAGCTTGCGGAGGAAGGGGACGCGGCCCTTGTCGACCCGGTCGCCGAGCATGGACAGCAGGGCGGGCAGCACGGTGAGCGAGCCGAGCACCGCGGTGACGACGACCACGATGGTGGCGTAGGCCATGGCCTGGAACTCGGCGATTCCGGTGAGGAACATGCCGGCCATGGCGACCACCACGGTGACGCCGGAGACCAGGACGGCCCGGCCGCTGGTGGCGGCGGCGACCTTCAGCGCGGTGTCCAGGTCGCGGCCGGCGGCCCGCTCCTCGCGCTCGCGGCGCAGGTAGAACAGGCAGTAGTCGACGCCGACGGCGAGGCCGACGAGGAGCATCACGGAGCTGGCGTTGTTGCTGGTGTGGAGGAACCCGCTGCTGAGGGCGACCAGCCCGCCGGCCGCGACGAAGGCGGTGATGGCGAGGACCACGGGGAGGACGGCGGCGACCAGCGCGCCGAAGGCGATCAGCAGGATGCCGAGGGCGAGCGGGACGGCCGTCCACTCGGCGCGGGCGAAGTCGTCGGCGAACTGCTGGTCGATCCACTTGCCGGAGCTGGCGTCGCCGAGTTCGACCACGGTGAGGTCGGGGTGCTGCTTCTGCACGGCGGCGACGGCGTCCACCACGGCGGTGACGTTCTCGACCGCCTCGTCGTGATCGCCCTTCACGGTGAGCTGGACGAGGACGGAGTGGCCGTCCGCGGAGATCGCCCGGGTGTCGTACGGGGAGCGGATGCCGTCGGCCTTGCCGGTGCCGTCGACGCCCTTGATCACCTGCTCGACGGTGGTCCTGAAGGCGGGGGCCTCGGAGGTCAGGGTGGCGCTCTGGATCAGCACGGTCTCGCTCGCCGGGGACTTGAGTCCGGCGTCGTCGAGGATCTTGGCGGCCCGGGAGACCTGGCCGGGCATCGCCTCGGACTCCTTGACCTGGGTGCTTCCGTGCAGGCCGCCGAGGAACGCGGCGGCGACGACGAAGATCAGCCAGCCGAAGACGGCCGTCTTTCTGTGCCGGGCGCTCCATGCGCCCATCGCGGCGGCCATGCCGAGCTTGGTCTTCACGAGGTCCCCCTGGGAGAGCGGCCGGAGCCCCGGTGAGCGGGTGCGGCCGGTGGTACGGCGGTGGTCGGCCGCCGGGAGCGGAAGCCGGCTGCGGATCCGGCGTCGCAATCGACCTTAGGGAGACGGAGGTTGACGGAGTATCCGGCTGGCGGGGGAGTTTCCCCTGTGGTCTTCCTCGGGGGAGGGGTGGGGTTTTCCCTACCAGGGAACCCTGACTTCTCCTCCCTGCGGGAGGGTAAAAACTCCACCCTGAGGGGGATCGGTCTCCACCCGGAGCACGAGGTCACGGGTGTCGTACGCGCGCGAAGATGGGTGCGGCCTCCGTACGGCGGCCTCAGGGGGATCGGCTACAGGGTTACGGGGGTTGCTTGCCGGCCGGCAAGCAAGCGGTCGTAGGATGATGCTCCCTGAATACTTACCTGCCGACCGGCTAGGTGCTGTGCCCCTGCACGGCCCGGGCCGGTCTCGATCCGTCGCCCGGCGTCCCGTCCCCCAAGGGCTGCGGTGAACCATGCCCAGGAGGCATCACGAGCATGTTCCACCGACTAGGACATTTCGTCGTCCGTCGCGCCTGGTGGGTGATCGCGGCGTGGGTCATCGCGATGATCGCCATCGCCGCCTCGGCCCCGAAGATCACCGCGCAGACCGACGAGGCCTCGTTCCTTCCCAAGCACTACGAGTCGATCCAGGCCTCGGTGCTCCAGGAGAAGGCGTTCCCGGCCAACTTCACGCCGTCCGCACTCGCGCTCTTCGAGCGCAACGACGGTGCCCCGATGGACGCGTCCGACAAGGACGCCATGGCCAAGATCGTCCAGGGTCTCACCGACAAGAAGATCGAGCACGTCGAGAAGATCGTCCCGGCGAGCGAGCAGTCGACCTCCAAGGACGGCAAGTACGCGCTCGCCCCGATCGCCATCGACAAGGCCACCCAGCAGTCCGACGAGTTCGGCGAGGCCGCCAAGAAGCTCCGGGACGAGGGCAAGTCCCTCACCTCCGGGACCAACCTCAAGTTCCAGCTCGGTGGCGCAGCCGCCCAGGCGCTGGACCAGAAGGAGTCCTCCGGAGCCGCCGACGCCGTGATCGCGCTGGCCACCCTGGTGCTGGTCGTGATCATCGTCGGGATCATCTTCCGCAGCGTCCTCGCCGGACTGCTGCCGATCGTCGTCTCGCTGATCATCGCCATGCCGGCGGCCAACGGCCTGATCGCCTACGCCACCAAGGCGTTCAAACTGGAGAGCACACCGGTCCTGTCGGCGATCCTGATCGTCGTGGTGCTCGGTGTCGGCACCGACTACTTCCTGTTCCTGGCGTTCCGCTACCGCGAGCGGCTGCGCGCCGGTGACGACCGCAAGGAAGCCGTCGCCAACGCGGTCGGCCGGGTCGGCGAGGCCATCGCCTCCGCGGCCGGCGCGGTCACCGTCGCCTTCGCGGTGCTGATCCTCTCCAGCCTCGGCATGTTCAAGGCGCTCGGCCCGGCCCTGGCCATCGCCGTCGTCGTCACCGCGTTCGCCTCGCTCACCCTGGCCCCGGCCCTGCTCGCCGTCATCCCGGCGCGCGCGGTCTTCTGGCCCGGCAAGAAGTGGATGAACGAGCCCAAGGACGCCCGCTTCCTCGCCCTCGGCCGCCTGGTGCAGAAGCGCCCCGCCCTGGTCGCCGTGGCCTCCGGCGGCGTGCTGCTGGCCCTCTCGGCCGGCGCCCTCGGCTACAACGGCACCTTCGACCTCGCGGGCAGCTCCATGCCCAAGGACAAGGAGTCGATGGTCGTCCAGGACAAGCTGGTCAACGGCTTCTCGGCCGGCGCCGCCGACCCGAGCCACGTCTACCTGACCACCACCGGCGGCGGCAAGCTCGACGCGGGTGCGTTCGAGGGCTTCGCCGCCAAGCTCGGCGGCGTTCCCGGCGTGGCCACCGCCGCGTCGAAGCCCCAGCTCAGCGAGGACGGCGCCACCGCCGACTTCACCGTGCTGCTCAAGAACGAGCCGTCCAGCAACGAGGCGATAGACACCCTCACGAAGCTGCGCGAGGTCGCCCACGCGCAGGCGCCGAGCGGCACCGAGACCAAGGTCGGCGGCCTGACCGCCGTCTACAAGGACATCAACCTGGCGATGAGCCACGACTACAAGCTGGTGTTCCCGATCGCAGGTCTGCTGATCCTGCTGATCCTCGGGCTCCAGCTGCGCAGCGTGGTCGCCCCCTGGTACCTGATGGCCTCGGTGGGCCTCGGCTTCACCGCCACCCTCGGGTCCTCGACCCTGCTCTTCCAGAACATCAAGGGCGAGCACGGCATCATGTTCATGCTGCCGATCCTGATCTACCTCTTCGTGGTGGCGATCGGGACCGACTACAACATCCTGATCATCGCCCGTCTGCGTGAGGAGGCCCGCGAGGGCCGCTCCCCGCGCGAGGCGGCCCGGGAGGCGCTGCGCCACGGCGGTCCGACCGTCGCGGCGGCCGGCTTCATCCTGGCGGCGTCGTTCGGGACGTTCATGCTCGCGGGCAACATCTTCATGCTGGAGTTCGGCTTCGCGATGGCCTTCGGCATCATCCTGGCGGCCTTCGTGATGGCGATGTTCTTCACCCCGGCGCTCACCGCGCTGATCGGCCGGGCGGCCTGGTGGCCCGGCCACGGCGACGCCCCGGGCGCCGGCCACGCCCCCGTGGGCGGCTCGCAGGACGCGCACGGACTGCCGGAGGCGGCCGGGCGCCGCTGACCGACCGGTCACCCGGCGGGTACGGCGCAGCACGTACGGCGTATCCGCCACCACGCACCACGCACGCGCACACGGCGCCCGCTCCGGCGGGCGCCGTGTGCGCTTTTCGCCGCCGGGTTGCCCCTTTCCCGAGGGCTGCAAACGTGATCTGTAGAGCAGAAAATCCCCGGTCAATCGGGGTGCGGCCGTGCTACAGTCGAACCAGTTGCAGTTTTGGTTCCCATGAACGCTTGTGTGCGCCTGCTGGTTCCAACCAACAGGCGCATTTGTTTTGTCCGGTGTTTCAGCCTCCGGATGGGGATCGCGGCTACACGGGGTCCACGAGGTGTGGGCTCCGATGCCCCAGTTAGAGGAGACGGTTATGGCTACCGGCACCGTGAAGTGGTTCAACAGCGAAAAGGGCTTCGGCTTCATCGAGCAGGAGACCGGCGGCCCGGACGTGTTCGCCCACTACTCGAACATCAGCGCCCAGGGCTTCCGCGAGCTGGTCGAGGGTCAGAAGGTCGAGTTCGACGTGACCCAGGGCCAGAAGGGCCCGCAGGCCGAGAACATCCGCGTCATCTGAGTCCGGCTTCCGAGCTGACTCGCGATCTCGCGTAGCGAGGGCCCGTACCGCACGGTGCGGGCCCTCGTCCATGCCGCCGAACGGCCGGGGCGGCGCACTCCTTTCCCGACGGCCGGGCAGCCCTTTGAACGGGGCTGTTGACCGACGGATGGAGAAACCGTGACCACCCCTGCCCAGCCGCCCCGCGACGGCGGTCGCACCCGCAAGCCCCGCACCACCCGCACCGGCGGTGCCCCGCGCACCGGCGCGCCCCGCACCGAGGGCGCCCGTTCCGGCGCCCCCCGCGGCGGCGCCCCCCGCACCCCTCGCCGCAACGCGCCCCGCGTCGCCGAGGCCGCCGACTTCACCGTCGTCGAGGGCACCCCGGCCCGGCCCCCGGCGGCGAGCTTCGCCGAGCTGGAGCTCCCCAAGGGCATCCTGAGCGCGCTCACCCGCGAGGGCGTCACCGAGCCGTTCCCGATCCAGGCGGCCACCCTGCCCGACTCGATCGCCGGCCGCGACGTGCTCGGCCGCGGCCGTACCGGCTCCGGCAAGACCCTGGCCTTCGGCCTGCCGGTCCTCGCCCGCACCGCCGGCAAGCGCGCCGACGCCCGCCACCCGCTGGCGCTCGTGCTGACGCCCACCCGCGAGCTGGCCCAGCAGGTGACCGAGGCGCTCACGCCGTACGCCACCGCCGTCAACCTGCGGATCGCCACCGTCGTCGGCGGTATGTCGATCACCCGGCAGGCCAACGCCGTCCGGCGCGGCGCCGAGGTGCTGGTCGCCACCCCCGGCCGGCTGGACGACCTGATCGGCCGCGGCGACGTCAACCTCTCCGACGTCGCGATCACCGTGCTGGACGAGGCCGACCAGATGGCCGACATGGGCTTCCTGCCGCAGGTCACCAAGCTGCTGGAGCAGGTCGCCGAGGGCGGGCAGCGGATGCTGTTCTCCGCCACCCTGGACCGCAACGTCGACCGCCTGGTCAAGCGCTTCCTGACCGACCCGGTCACCCACTCGGTGGACCCCTCGGCCGGTGCCGTCACCACCATGGACCACCACCTGCTGCAGCTGGAGCAGGCCGACAAGGCCTCCGCCGCCGCCCACATCGCCTCCCGCGACGGGCGCGTGATCATGTTCGTGCACACCAAGCACGGCGCGGACCGGCTCGCCAAGCAGCTGCTCGCCACCGGTGTGAAGGCCGCGGCCCTGCACGGCGGCAAGTCCCAGCCGCAGCGCAACCGGGTGCTCGACCAGTTCCGTGACGGTCATATCACCGCGCTGATCGCCACCAACGTCGCCGCGCGCGGCATCCACATCGAGGGCCTCGACCTGGTCGTCAACATCGACCCGCCGATCGACCACAAGGACTACCTGCACCGCGGCGGCCGCACCGCCCGGGCCGGCGAGTCCGGCACCGTGGTCACCCTCGTGCTGCCCGACCAGCGCCGCGAGGTCAACCGGCTGATGACGGTGGCCGGCATCCGCCCGACCACCACCAGGATCCGCCCCGGTGACGCCGAGCTGACCCGGATCACCGGCGCCCGTACCCCCAGCGGCGTCCCGGTCACCCTGGCGGTGCCCGCCCCGGCCGCCGCCCCGGCGGCCGAGGGCAAGTCCTCCGCCCCGCGCCGTCGCCCCGGCAAGCGCTCCGCGCTGCCCGCCGACGTCGACATGAACGGCAACCCGCGCCGCCCCCGTCCGAAGCAGCGGCTCGGTGCCGGTGGTTCCGGCAGCGGCCAGGGCGGCCAGGGCGGCGGCGGTTCCCGCCAGGCGGCCGGATTCATCGGCCGCTCCTCCGGCCGTGCCAAGCCCGGCAGCGGCGCCAAGTCCGGCTCCAACTACGGCACCGGCCGCCAGCGCCGCCAGGCCGACTGAGCGACTCGACCGTGAACGGCCCGGCTCCCCCGGTGAACGGGGGAGCCGGGCCGTTCGGCGTTGCCCCCGCTGACGCGGTGCGGGCGGCCACTGCCGACGTGACACGTGCGTACCCGGGGGCGGTGGCGGGTGCGGGGCGGGTGCTTTCCGGACGGATCGGCCCGTCCGGCGGGTGCGGTCCGGTGGCGGGTCCGGCTCCTCGCGGGTGCTGGTCCCGGGTGGTTCGTCCACCCGGGACCGGGGCCGCTCCGTGGACGGAGGGTTGGCGGATATCGGACGGCGGTCATTGACGGCCGTCCGGTATCCGCTGAGGCTTTCACGCGACCCGCACAACTGGCGCACCGTCACCACACGGCTGCCGCCGGCGGGTTGACCGGCCCACCCGTCTCCGGAAGGACCTTCCGATGCGCCGTACCGCCGCCCTGTTCAGCACCGTTCTGCTCGGAGCCGCCGCCGCGATCGTCGCGCCGGCCGCCACCGCCCAGGCCGCACCTGTCGCACCTGTCGCGCAGGCCGCACCCACCGCGCAGGCCGCGCAGGCCGTACCCGCCGGGCAGGCCGCGCAGGCCGTACCCGCCGGGCAGGCCGGTGCGGAGGTGCTCGCCGGGACCTGCTACGCCTACACCTCCGGCTGGAACGCCTACGGCCAGTGTTCCGGCATCGACCCGCTGCAGACCTGGTACGTCACGGCCACCTGTCAGTACCTCTCCAACGGCCACCCCTACAACCGGTTCGTGAGTAGCTACAGCTGGGTCGGCGACGGCTCCGTCTCGCTGTCGTGCAGCGTCAACGAGACCGCGATGGCGGCCGGTGTGATCGCCGGCCCCAAGCTCCCGCCGCAGCCGGCCGGCCCGATCGGTCAGATCTCCGGGTACGCCGGCAAGTGCGTGGACGTGAAGGGTGCGAGCAGCGCCGACCGCACTCCCGTCCAGATCTACGACTGCAACGGCACCAACGCCCAGCAGTGGAAGATCGCCGTCGACGGCACCGTCCGGGCGCTCAACAAGTGCCTGGACGTCACCGGCGCCGCGACGGCCAACGGCACCAAGGTGCAGCTGTTCACCTGCAACGGCACCGGCGCCCAGCAGTGGCAGGTCCGGGCCGACGGTTCGATCCTCAACCCGCAGTCCGGCCGCTGCCTGGACAACCTGGGCTTCGTCGCCACCAACGGCAACCAGCTCGGCATCTGGGACTGCAACGGCGCGGACAACCAGATCTGGCACGTCCCCTCCTGACCGGGCGCCCGGGCCTCACCGGCCCAGGGTGCCGTGCGCGAGGGTCGAGAGGCCGGCGGTGATCTGCTCGGGGGTGCGGCCGCTGTCGCGCTGGTGGCGGAAGAGTTCGGGGGCGAGCGGGGCGAGGAGCTGGTCGGCGAGCGTCTCCGGGTCCGGCAGGCCGGCCTGCCGGGCGAGGTGGGCGAGGTGCAGCCGCCAGAACGCGTAGGCGCCGGTCCGGAAGCGGGCGATGCCGGTCTCCGCGCCCAGCACCAGGTGGACGTGGGTCTCCAGGAGGTCGACCATCGCCCGGTAGAACGCGGCCAGCCGGTCGGCCGGCGTCGGATGCGCCTCGCCCGCCCCGCCGCCCGGTCCGAGCGGCGGGGCGCCGCGCAGCAGTTGCTCCTGGAGGGCCCGCTCGTGCTCGTCGAGCAGGGCGCGGGCGATCGACGCGCGGTCCGGGTAGCGGCGGTAGAGGGTGCCGCGGCCGATGCCGGCCGCCTTGGCGATGTCGTCCATGGTGACGGCGGCCGGATCGCCCGCCGCGAACAGCCCCTCGGCGGCGGCGAGGACCTTGGCCCGGTTGCGGGCGGCGTCGGCCCGCTCGCGCGGTGGGGGGCCGTCGGCCATCGGGAGTTCCGTCATGGCTTCACCGTAGAGCGAAGTGGACACCTGGTCCACTTCGCTCTACGGTGGACGGCGGACGTAAGTGGACGGAGTGTCCACTTATTGCCCAGGCCCTTCCGTACCCGTCTCCACCCGGGGGTTCACCGTGTCCCACCTCCTGCACCTCGACAGCAGCGCGCGCTCCGACTCCTTCACCCGCCGTCTCGGCGAGGCGTTCGCCGAAGCCTGGCTGGGGGGCGGGGGCGAGGTCACCCACCGCGACCTCGCCGCCGAACCCCTGCCCCCGATCCGCGAGGGCTGGACCCGGATCTGCGACACCCTGCTGCGCGAGGGCATCACCGAGACCGACCGCTACCCCGAGGCCGTCCGCACCGCACAGGAGCAGGAGGCCTGGGCGGTCGTCCGGCCGCTGCTCGACGAACTGGTCGCGGCGGACGTGGTGCTGATCGGGGCGCCGATGTACAACTTCGGCATACCCGCCGCGCTCAAGGCCTGGATCGACCAGGTGACGTTCCCGAAGATGGTCCTCGCCCCGCGGAAGTTCGTGGTCGTCGCCGCCCGCGGCGGCGCCTACGGGCCCGGCACCCCGCGCGCGCCCTTCGACCACAACGGCCGCTACCTGCTCGACTTCTTCCGCGGCCACTACGCGGTCGAGGACGGCGAGGTCATCGCCGCCGAACTGGTCAACTCGCTGGTCGACCCCGCGCTGGCCGGCCGGCTGGCCCAGCACCGGGAGTCGGCCGCCGACGCGCTGTACCGGGCCCAGGAGCTCGGCAACAAGCTCGTCGGCTACCGCATCCCGCGGGCGGGCTGACGCCGTGCCGTGGATCTGGCTGCTGCTGGCGGGAGCGGTGGAGGTCGCCTGGGCGCAGTCCATCAAGCCGACCGAGGGGTTCACCCGGCTCCCGCAGACCGCGCTCTGCCTCGTCCTGATGCTCGGTGCGGTCTACCTGCTGTCGCGCGCGCTCCAGGACCTGCCGGTGGGCACCTCGTACGCCGTCTTCACCGGCATCGGCACGATCGGAGCCGTCCTGACCGGGCTGGTCCTGCGCCACGAGACGCCGTCCCCGGCGGCCCTCGCGGGCCTCGCCCTGATCACCACCGGCCTGGTCACCGTCCACCTCGGCACCACCGACTGAGCCGGGGCCTCCGGATCGATGGTGGTGGCGCACAGTCCCATGTGCATAACCAACATCGATACAGCGGAGGCGTGAATGTCCGTGACGGCCGGGAGTACGACGAGATCGCCGAGATGTTCACCGAGCTCTACCCGGACGTCTCGGTGCCCGAGGGCGCGGGGCGCTGGATCGGGGCGGTGCAGCGTCGGACGGCTCTCACCGGCCGGCACCGGAGCGCTTCCGCGGTCGGCCTCCTGATCGCGGCGACTGCCGCGCACCACGGGCTCACCGTGCTGCACGACGACGCCGACCACCGCACCGTGGCCCGCCACGCCCCCGACCTCGGCGAGCACAGCATCCTGGACCACGCCCGAGCCCGAGCCGCGCTCCGGATCAGGCGGTCAGTGCGGGGGCGGCCGACGCGGTCCGGCGGGCCGCGTCGTAGCGGTGGAGGAGGAGACGGGCGACCTCGGGGGCGGCGCCGAGGACGTCGGCGAGGAGGTCCGCGCCGTCGGCGGCCCCGGCGATGCGGTCGGGGAGACGGCCGGGGGCGAGCAGGTAGGGGGCGACGGCGGTCCGCCGGGCGCCGGCGCGGCGCAGCGCGGCCAGGGCGTCGTGGACGCGGGGGCCGTCGGCGGAGGCGTAGGCGACCTCGACGGCGGCCCAGCCGCGGGTGCGGCGCCACTCGGCGGCGACGGCGCGGGTGGCGGCGTCGGCGGCCGGGTCGGAGGAGCCGGCGGCCGCCAGGACGACGCCGGTGCGGGCCCGGACGGCGGCGGACGCGAGCTCCGGGCCGGCCTCGGTGAGCCGGCGGTCGAGGGCGGCGAGCAGCAGCGGGGACGGGCCGAGGACGTCGGCCGTCGGCAGTCCGGCACCGGCCGCGCGCAGGGCGGCGGGGATGTCGTGCTTGGCGTGGAACGCGCGGTTGAGGAGCAGCGGCACGGCCACCGCGGCGGAGCCGAGCCGGGAGACGACCTGCGGGATCCGCGGGGCGCAGTGGTCCAGGTAGGCGGTGGCGACGTCGAGGCCGGGGCGCAGCGCGCGGACCCGGGCGACCAGGTCGGCGACGGTGGCGGCGTGCCGGGCGTCGCGGCTGCCGTGGGCGATCAGCAGCAGGGCGGGGCTGCCCGCCGCCACCGGGGTGGCGGGGGCGGCGGACAGCCGGCCTTCGTTCATGCGGAGCGGCCTTACTTGACGGCGGCCAGCAGGCCGCGGTTGCGCAGGACCCGGCGCTCGACCGGGGTGAAGACGAGGAGTTCGATGGCGATGCCGACGAACAGGATGAGGATGATGCCGAGCAGGACGCCGGCCATGTCCGAGAACTCGCGCTGGTTCTCCAGGTACCGGCCGAGGCCGAGGCCCAGGTCGGGGGAGGAGGCGACGAGTTCGGCAGCCATCAGCGAGCGCCAGGAGAACGCCCAGCCCTGCTTGAGTCCGGCCAGGTAGCCGGGGAGCGCGGCGGGGAGCAGGATGTGGCGGGCGCCGGTCAGGCCGGTGGCGCCGATGGTGCGCCCGGCCCGCAGGAACAGCGGCGGCACCTGGTCGATGCCGGCCACCAGGCCGTTGGCGATGGACGGGACGGCGCCGAGCAGGATGACCGCGTACATCATCGAGTCGTTGATGCCGAGCCAGATGACGGCGGCCGGCACCCAGGCGACCGAGGGCAGTGACTGGAGGCCGGAGAGGACCGGTCCGAGAGCGGCCCGGATCGGCTTGACCCGGGAGACCAGCAGGCCGATCGGGGTGCCGATGATGACGGCGACGACGAAGCCGGAGAGGCCGCGCCAGACGCTGGTCCAGATGATCGAGAACAGCGTGCCGGCCGACCACAGGTCCGTGGCGGCCTGCCAGACGTCGGCCGGGCTGGGCAGCTTGTAGGAGCTGGTGATCTCCAGGCTGTAGGCGCCCTGCCACAGGGCGAGCACCAGGAGCACGCCGAGCAGCGGCGGCAGCGCCTTCTGCCGCAGGGTGTCCGCGACCGAGCTGCCCTGGGTGCTGACGGCGTCGAGCGCGTCGAGGCCGGCGCCGACGTCGGCACTGTCCGCACCGGGGGCCTTGTCCAGGGTGGCCCGGCTGGTGGGCGTGGTGTCAGTGCTGGCCATGGCGGCGGATCTCCCCACGCAGTTCTTCGGTGATCTCGATGGACAGGTCGGCCACGCCGGAGGACTCGATCCGGCGCGGCTGCGGGAGGTCGATCCGCCACTCGCGGGCGACCCGGCCGGGGCGCGAGGAGAGCAGCACCACGCGCTGGGCGAGCCGGACGGCCTCCCGCACGTTGTGGGTGACGAAGAGGACGGAGAGCTTGCGCTCGGCCCAGATGCGGGTGATCTCGTCGTGCAGGACGTCGCGGGTGATGGCGTCGAGGGCGGCGAACGGCTCGTCCATGAGCAGCAGCGAGCTGCCCTGGGCGAGCGCGCGGGCCAGGGCGACGCGCTGGCGCATGCCGCCGGAGAGCTCGTGCACGCGCTTGCCGTGGGAGCCCTGGAGGCGGACGAGTTCGAGCAGCCGCTCGGCCTCGGCGCGGCGCTCGGCCCGGGGGACACCGGCGAGCTTGAGGGCGAGTTCGATGTTCTTTCCGGCCGTGAGCCAGGGGAAGAGCGCGTGTTCCTGGAACATCAGCGCGGGGCGTCCCCCGGGTACCTCGATGGTGCCCGCGGTGGGCGCGTCGAGGCCGGCGACCAGGTTGAGCAGGGTGGACTTGCCGCAGCCCGAGGCGCCGAGCAGCGTGACGAACTCGCCCGGTGCGACATCGAGGGTGATGTCGTCCAGGACGTGCGTCTGCGCGCCGGGGCGGCCGAAGGACTTGTGCACGTGCGATATCCGGACGGCGGGCGCGCCGTTCCGGGTGCCGACGCCGGGGGCGTCGTCCGAGGTGGTCAGTGCCGGGGTCATCCGGGCACCTCCTGCGTGGTGTGGTCATGGGCCCCTCCGGCCCGCCGGCGGGCCGTGGAGGGGTGGTGGCGAAGGGAGCCGGGGTCCGGGCCCCCGCCCGCACCGTGCTCGGGGCATCGAGCGGGCACGGGGCCTGGGCGGGCGGGGGGTCCGGACCGCGGGGCTTGAACGCGGTGGGCACGCTGCAGGCGCGCCCACCGGTGCCGTGGGGGGTGTTACTTGGTGCCGAGTCCGGCGTCCGCCACGGTGGTCTGGCCCTTCTCCTTGAGCACCTTGTTGAGCAGGGTGAGGTCGTAGATCCCGCTCAGGTTCGGCTTCTTGAGCAGACCGGCGGTCACCGCGTTGTCGGCCTCGGTCTGCAGGGTGGCGGCCAGCGGGTCGTCCAGGAAGTCGATGTCGGCCCACGCGGGGTCGAGGATGGCGGCCTCCAGGGCGTTGCCGGCCTCCTTCTTGATGGCCTCGTTGGCGATGGCCTTGGCCTTGTCCGGGTTGGCCTTGATGAAGGCGTTGGTGGTCACCGAGCCGCGCAGGACGGCCTCGACCACGTCGGGGTGCTCGGCCAGGAACTTCTGCGAGACGATGATGTTGGTGATCACGAACTGCTTGTTCGGCCAGATGTCCTTCTCGTTGAGGAGGACCTTCGCGCCGAGGGTGACCAGCTTGGACGCGGTCGGCTCCGGCACCCAGGCGCCGTCGATCGAGCCCTGCTTGTAGGCGTCCGGGGTGACCTTGTTGTCCGAGCGGACCACGCTGACGTCGCCGGCGCCGGACTGGGCGTCGACCTTGTAGCCCTTGCCGGCCAGGTAGTTGAGGAGCGCCACGTCCTGGGTGTTGCCCAGCTGCGGGGTGGCGATCTTCTTGCCCTTGAGGTCGTCCAGGGTGGCGATCTTCTCCGGGTTGACCACCAGTTTGACGCCACCGGAGGCCGAACCGCCGATGATCTTCAGCGACTTGCCCTCGGACTTGGTGTAGCCGTTGATCGCGGGGGAGGGGCCGATCCAGCCGATGTCGATGGAGCCGGCGTTGAGCGCCTCGATCTCGGCCGGGCCCGCGTTGAAGACCTGGGTCTTGATCTGGGTGGCGCCGAGCTCCTTCTGGAGGATGCCCTCCTGGAGGCCGACCAGCGGGGTGCCGTGGGTGAGGTTGGCGAAGTAGCCGATCTTCACCGAGTCGGCGGAGAGCTTGGCGGCGCTGGCGGAACCGGCGGCAGCGGTGCTGGGCTTGCTGTCGTCGCTCTTCGAGCCGTAGCCGCAGGCGGAGAGCAGGGTCACGGCGGTCAGCCCGGCCACGGCTGCGGCGGCGGAGCGTCTGATCCGGCCGGCGCCGGGATGTGCCGGGCTATGCGGCTGGTGGGCGTGCGGGAGCGCCTGGTGCGGTGCCATGGTGGAAGTCCTTCTCGCGGACGGACCGCCGGGATGCGGTCTCGGGGCGGACAACGGTCAGGGTGGTGCTTGCGGCATCGAGTGATGCGGGGCAAGCCGGGTCGGCACTGCTGTTCCGGCTGTGGGGCGGAACAGTGACCGGCCCGGTGACAGGGCTGTTGTCAGCCCTGTCGGCTCACACATCGCGTCAGGCCGCCCTGGCCGCTGCCGAGGACGCCGCTGCCTATGCGGCCGCCTTCCTTGTCCATGCCCGAGAACGCCTCGCTGGGCATCAGACCCAGTCCTCCTCGTCCGGTGTGTCGGAAGCGTCGTTGCTGCGTACGGTGTCGAACGCCTCGCCCGCCATGCCGGCGGTGAGGGTGGTGCCGTCGGCCGGGTCGATCAGCAGGAACGACCCGGTCAGACGGTTGTCGGAGTAGCCGTCGAGCGTCAGCGGTTCGGCGGTGCGGAGCACCACGTGGCCGATGTCGTTGACGTTCAGGCCGTCGGCGCCGGAGCCCTGTTCGAGCTTCCCGTCGCGGATCGGCGCGGTGATGTCGATCCGGTAGGAGATCTCCTTGACCAGCGCGCGGACCGTGCGGGTGGTGTGCTTGAGCAGCACCTTGTCGCCGGCCCGCAGCGGGCGCTCGCTGAGGTGGCTGACGGTGGCCTCGATGTCCTTGGTCGGGACGGGGGCCGGGCCGGCCGCGATCAGGTCGCCGCGGGAGATGTCGAGGTCGTCGGCGAGGCGGACGGTCACCGACTGGGGGGCCCAGGCGGCGTCGGTCTCCCGGCCGAGCGCGTCGATGCCCACGACCGTGGTGGTGTGGCCGGAGGGCAGCACCGTCACCGGGTCGCCGACCCGCAGCACGCCGGAGGCCAACTGCCCCGCGTAGCCGCGGTAGTCGGGGTGGTCCTCGGTCTGCGGGCGGATCACGTACTGGACCGGGAAGCGGACCGGCTCGATGCTCGGGTCGCTGCCGACCGGGACGGTCTCCAGGTGCTCCAGCAGGGTCGGACCGCCGTACCAGTCCATGTGCGCGGAGGGCTCGACGACGTTGTCCCCGGCCAGGGCCGAGATCGGGACGGCCACCACGTCCTTGACGCCGAGCGAGGCGGCGTAGGCGGTGAACTCCTCCGCGATGGCGGCGAACACGGGCTCCGCGTACTCGACGAGGTCCATCTTGTTGACGGCCAGCACGACGTGCGGCACGCGCAGCAGCGCGGCGACGGCGGCGTGCCGGCGGGTCTGCTCGACCACGCCGTTGCGGGCGTCCACCAGGACGACGGCGAGCTCCGCCGTGGAGGCGCCGGTCACCATGTTCCGGGTGTACTGCACGTGCCCCGGGGTGTCGGCGAGGATGAACCGCCGCCGCGGGGTGGCGAAGTAGCGGTACGCGACGTCGATGGTGATGCCCTGCTCGCGCTCGGCGCGCAGGCCGTCGGTGAGCAGCGCGAGGTCGGGCGTCTCCTGGCCGCGGCTGCGGGAGGCGTGCTCGACGGCCTCCAGCTGGTCGGCCAGCACCGACTTGGAGTCGTGCAGCAGGCGGCCCACCAGGGTGGACTTGCCGTCGTCGACGGAGCCGGCGGTGGCGAAGCGCAGCAGCGAGGTGGCGGTGGTTTCCTGGGTGGTGCTCATTAGAAGTATCCCTCGCGCTTGCGGTCTTCCATCGCGGCCTCGGAGAGCTTGTCGTCGGCGCGGGTGGCGCCGCGCTCGGTGAGGCGGCTGGCCGCGATCTCGACGATGACGGCCCGGATGTCGGTCGCGTCCGAGTCGACGGCGCCGGTGCAGGACATGTCACCGACGGTCCGGTAGCGGATCAGGCGCCGCTCGACCGGCTCGCTCTCCTTGGGGCCGCCCCACTCGCCGGCGGTCAGCCACATGCCGTCGCGGGCGAAGACGTCGCGCTCGTGGGCGTAGTAGATCTCCGGGAGCTCGATGGACTCGCGCTCGATGTACTGCCAGACGTCCAGCTCGGTCCAGTTGGAGAGCGGGAAGACGCGGACGTGCTCGCCGACCGCGTGCCGGCCGTTGTAGAGCGACCACAGCTCGGGGCGCTGGCGGCGCGGGTCCCAGGCGCCGAACTCGTCGCGCAGCGAGAAGACGCGCTCCTTGGCGCGGGCCTTCTCCTCGTCGCGGCGTCCGCCGCCGAAGACGGCGTCGAAGCGGCCCGTCTCGATGGCGTCCAGCAGCGGGACGGTCTGCAGCGGGTTGCGGGTGCCGTCGGGGCGCTCGCGCAGCCGGCCGTCGTCGATGAAGTCCTGGACGTGGGCGACGTGCAGGCGCAGGTTGTGCTCGGCCACCACGCGGTCGCGGTAGGCGATGACCTCGGGGAAGTTGTGGCCGGTGTCGACGTGCAGCAGCGAGAACGGGACGGCGGCCGGCCAGAAGGCCTTGAGCGCCAGGTGCAGCATGACGATGGAGTCCTTGCCGCCCGAGAACAGGATCACCGGGCGCTCGAACTCCCCCGCGACCTCGCGGAAGATGTGCACCGACTCAGCCTCCAGCGTGTCCAGGTGGGACAGCGTGAAGGCCCCCCCGGCGTTCTGGTCGGGGTCGTCGGCCTGCACCGGGTTCTGGGTCGCGGTGGTCATGCGAGGCCCCTCTCGGTCAGGAAGGCGTGCAGCTCCGCGGCGGACTCGGCCACCGCGCGGCCCTGCGTCTGCAGGCGCAGCTCCGGATGCTCCGGCGCCTCGTACGGGTCGTCAACCCCTGTCAGGCCGGAGATCTCGCCGGCGGCCTGCTTCGCGTAGAGCCCCTTGACGTCGCGCTCGGCGCAGAGCTCGACCGGAGTGGCGACGTGGATCTCCAGGAAGTCCGTGCCGTTCGCGGCGTGCCGCTCGCGGACGGCGGTGCGGGAGTCGGCGAACGGCGCGATCACCGGGGCGAGCACCTTGACGCCGTTGGCGGCGAGCTTCTCGGCGACGAAGCCGATCCGGGTGACGTTGGTGTGCCGGTCCTCGCGGGAGAACCCGAGGCCCTTGGAGAGGAACTCGCGGATCTCGTCGCCGTCCAGCACCTCCACCCGGTGGCCCTCGGCGCGCAGCCGCTCGGCCAGGGCGAAGGCCAGCGTGGTCTTGCCCGCGCTCGGCAGCCCGGTCAGCCACACGGTGGCGCCGCGCTCGCAGGGGGCGGCCGCACGGGCCGCCTCTGCGGCTCTCTCGGCGACCGGGGTGTGGACTGTGCTCACGGTGACTTCTCCAGACGGAAGGGGTGTTGACGATCGATCATGTGCGGCAGGGGTGGCACGGAGGATGCCCGGAGGTGGCTCAGAGGTGAATGCCGCACTCGGTCTTGCCGGTGCCGGACCAGCGGCCCGCCCGGGCGTCCTCGCCCTCCCCGGGCTTGCGGGTGCAGGAGAGCGGCGAACAGCCGATCGACGTGTAGCCCTCCCACAGCAGGGGGTTGAGCAGCACGCCGTTGGCGTTGACGTAGGCGTCCACGTCCTCCTGCGTCCACCGGGCGATCGGGGCGATCTTGACCTTGCGGCGCCGGGCGTCCCAGGAGACCACCGGGGTGCCGGCGCGGGCCGGTGAGTCGTCGCGGCGCAGCCCGGTGGCCCAGGCGTCGTAGCCGCCGAGGCCGCGGTTGAGCGGCTCGACCTTCCGCAGCGAGCAGCACAGGTCCGGGTCGCGGTCGTGCAGGTGCGGCCCGTGCAGGGCGTCCTGCTCGGCCACGGTCAGCGCCGGGGTGAGCGTGATGACGTTGACCGGCATCACCGCCGCCACCGCGTCCCGGGTGCCGATGGTCTCCGGGAAGTGGTAGCCGGTGTCCAGGAAGACCACGTCCACGCCGGGGAAGACGGAGGAGGCGAGGTGGGCGACGACCGCGTCCTCCATGGAGGAGGTGACGCAGAACCGCTTGCCGAAGGTGTCGGCGGCCCAGCGCAGGATCTCCTGCGGGGTGGCCTCCTCCAGCTCCCGGCCGGCCTGCTCGGCCAGCGCCCGGTAGTCATCAGTGGTCGCGGTGGTCATGCGGTGCGCTCCCCCCACTGGTCCGACTCGCGTTGTCCTGGTCGCCGTCGCCCTGGGCCCCACCGGTCTGGTTCCCACCGGTCCGGGCGCCGTCGGCCTGGGCCCCGTTGGCGGGGGAGAGCAGGCCGAGGAACTTCAGCTGGAAGGCCCGGCGGCAGCCGTGGCACTCCCAGGCGCCGTGTCCGACCTCGGAGGGGCGCAGGTCCTCGTCACCGCAGTACGGGCAGAAGAACGGTGCGGCGCGCTCGCTCACGACAGCTGCTCCTCGCCGGCCCTGGCCGCCCACTGGGCGAACCGCTCGCCCTCGGCGCGGTCGGCTTGGTACCGGGTCAGGACGCGCTCGACGTAGTCGGGCAGGCCGTCCTTGGTGACCTTGAGGCCGCGGACCTTGCGGCCGAAGCCGGCCTCCAGTCCGAGCGCGCCGCCCAGGTGGACCTGGTAGCCCTCGACCTGGTTGCCCTGCTCGTCGGTCACCAGCTGGCCCTTGAGACCGATGTCGGCGACCTGGATGCGGGCACAGGCGTTCGGGCAGCCGTTGATGTTGATGGTCAGCGGCTCCTCGAAGTCGGGGAGGCGCTTCTCCAGCTCGTCGATGAGCGTGCGGCCGCGCTCCTTGGTCTCGACGATGGCGAGCTTGCAGTACTCGATGCCGGTGCAGGCCATGGTGCCGCGGCGGAACGGGGAGGGCGTGACCCGCAGGTCCAGCGCCTCCAGGCCGGCCACCAGCGACTCGACCCGGTCCTCGGTGATGTCGAGGACGAGCATCTTCTGCTCGGCGGTGGTGCGCAGGCGGTCGCTGCCGTGGGCCTCGGCGAGGTCGGCGATCTGTCCGAGCAGCTTGCCGTCGACCCGGCCGACGCGCGGCGCGAAGCCGACGTAGTAGCGGCCGTCCTTCTGCCGGTGCACCCCGACGTGGTCGCGCCAGCGGCCGGCGGGCTCCGCCGGGGCGGGGCCGTCGACCAGCTGGTACTTGAGGTACTCGTCCTCCAGCACCTGGCGGAACTTCTCCACGCCCCAGTCGGCGACCAGGAACTTCAGCCGGGCGCGGTTGCGCAGCCGGCGGTAGCCGTAGTCGCGGAAGATGCCGATCACGCCGCCGTAGACGTCGGCGACCTCGTCGAGCGGGACCCACGCGCCGAGCCGCACGCCGAGCTTGGGGTTGGTGGAGAGGCCGCCGCCGACCCAGAGGTCGAAGCCGGGGCCGTGCTCGGGGTGGACGACGCCGACGAAGGCGATGTCGTTGATCTCGTGCGCGACGTCCAGCAGCGGGGAGCCGGAGACGGCGGACTTGAACTTGCGCGGCAGGTTGGAGAAGTCCTTGTTGCCGATGAACCGGCGCTGGATCTCGTCGATGGCGGAGGTGCCGTCGATGATCTCGTCCTCGGCGATGCCGGCCACCGGGGAGCCGAGGATGACGCGGGGGGTGTCACCGCAGGCCTCGGTGGTGGAGAGGCCGACGGCCTCCAGCTTCTGCCAGATGGAGGGGACGTCCTCGATCCGGATCCAGTGGTACTGGACGTTCTGCCGGTCGGTCAGGTCGGCGGTGTTGCGGCCGTACTCCTGCGAGACCTCGGCGACGGCGCGGAGCTGGGCGACGGTCAGCCGGCCGCCGTCGATGCGGACGCGGAGCATGAAGTACTCGGCGTCGAGCTCGTGCGGGTCGAGGATCGCGGTCTTGCCGCCGTCGATGCCTTCCTTGCGCTGGGTGTAGAGACCCCACCAGCGCATCCGGCCGCGCAGGTCGGCCGGGTCGATCGAGTCGAAGCCCCGGTGCGCGTAGATCGTCTCAATACGTGTCCGCACGTTGAGACCGTCGTCGTCCTTCTTGAACTGCTCGTTGGCGTTCAGAGGGGTGAAGTGGCCCATGCCCCACTGGCCCTCACCGCGGTGACGGGTCACCTTGCGAGGCGCGGCGGGGCGTCGCGCGGGGGCGGCGTCGGCCGTGGGCTCGGCGGTCTCGGGAGTGGTGGCCATGGTGAAGTCCTTCGGGGCAGGTGGCTCTGACGCCGGGTGGGTCGCTGGACGAGCTCGGCGGTTCGGTGCTGCTGTGACCTGCGGGTTCTCAAGGCCTGCGATGCAGTGACCGGCTGACCGGGCGGGCGCCTGCGCGTCCGCTGCGGCGGGGACGGCGAGGTGGTGGCGCCGGGTGCGGTGGGTGGCGGCGGGGTGGGGCTCAGGTCACCGGACAGATGGCGCTGGACACGCGAAGGAGATCGACGTGAAGTCGACCTACTAGGGTGGTTCCGGCGCTCGGCATGGCAAGAGATTCGCACGGAGCACGACTCGCGGTCCACTAACGTCCGTATTCTGGACCAGAAGGTTTCGAATGCTGAGATGTCGGAGCGTTCCCGCCGCTCCCCGTTCCGGGCCCCTCGGCAGATCGTCGACGGACGGTCGGCACGGCCTCGCCCCGGGGCCGGCGCGAGGCCGGCAGGTGGTCGGCGGGTGGTCGGCGGGTGTTCGGGAAGTGTCCGGCGCGCGGCCGCCGCGGGTCGGACGACGGGTCGAACGGCGGCTCCGCGCCACGGGAGATCAGTGGACCGGCCACGGCCCGATACCGTTAGCCCTGTGCAAGCAGCAGGCGAAACGACCAGACCGAACCCCGAGCGGCCCTCCCGTCGTCGGGGCAAGGGCTCCCGGCGGGCGGCCAGACAGGTCACCTGGCGGTCCACCACCTGGGCCCTGGTCAAGGACACCACCAACACCTGTGTCGAGTACCGGGTCACCGGCCTCGCGGCGGAGGCGGCGTTCTTCACCCTCCTCTCCATCCCACCCCTGCTGCTCTGCCTCGCCGGCACCCTCGGCTACCTCGACGACTTCCTCGGCGCCGGCACCATCGACAACCTCAAGGCCGACATCGTCAAGGCCGCGGGGACCGTCCTCTCCGACTCCTCGATCACCGAGGTCGTGCAGCCGCTGCTGGGCCAGGTCTTCGACCAGACCCGGCCCGACCTGATCTCGATCGGCTTCCTGCTCTCGCTCTGGTCCGGATCCCGGGCGCTCTACATCTTCATCGACACCATCACCGTGATGTACGGGCTCGACGGCAAGCGGGGCATCGTCAAGACCCGGCTGATGTCGCTCGGCCTCTACCTGGGCGCCCTGGTCATCGGCTCGCTGGTGCTGCCGCTGCTGATGGCCGGGCCCGGGCTGGTGATGAACGCCGTCCCGGAGATCGCCGGGCTGGTCAACGCCGCCTACTGGCCGTTCGCCATCCTGCTGCTGATCGTCTCGCTGACGACCCTCTACCACCTCGCCGTGCCGGTCTCCACGCCCTGGCGGGAGGACATCCCCGGGGCCCTGGTCGCGCTGGTGGTGCTGGTCTTCTGCAGCGTCGCGCTCCGCCTCTACCTGGTCAGCTCCATCGAGGGCCACTCGGTGTACGGCTCGCTGGCCGCCCCGGTCGCCGTCCTGCTCTGGATCTTCGTGGTGGCGCTCGCGGTGCTCATCGGCGCCGCGATGAACGCGGCCATAGACCGCCGCTGGCCCACCCTGGAGACGGCCGACGCCCGGGCCGAGAACGAGCGCGCCCACGAGGAGGCGGCCGCCGCGGTGGTCCGCGAGGTGGCCGCCCGCCGTGCCGTCGAGCGGGCCCGCCGGGCGCGTGAGCTCGGCCTCGCCGAGGGCGGCGAGGAGGAGCACTGGGAGGACGAGGGCGAGGAGGTCGACGTCCCCTCCGAGTACCCCGAGCGGTGGGCCGACGTGCTGGCCGCCGACAACGTCCGCGGCCGGATCGCCGCGCGCGGGGGCGGTCCGCACCACCGGCCCGCGCCACCCCCGCCGGACAGCGACCGGCCGGTCGCACCGCCCCCGGAGTACCCGCTGCCCAGCCACCCGCCCCGCCCGCCGTGGGACCGGCGCTGAGGCGGGTCCCACCCCGGGACGCGGGCGGACCCGGGGCGGGGCGGCGGCGGGGGCGGGACGGCGCCGGGCTCGCGTCCGGGTCCGGGACCGGCTTCGGGACCGGCTTCGGGGCAGGGTCGGGGCCGGGTTCGTCGCGGTGAATCCGCCGGTGAAAAACCGGTTGGCAGGCGGGGGCGGCTTGGCTACGGTGTGAGTCGTCCGGTTCGGGCCGTGCCAATGCCGGTCCGAGGAGAGAAAGCAGGAGGTGGGTCCCATGGCCACGACTGTCATGACGGCTGCCCTGGGCAGCGCCCGCATCCACCTCTCCCTGCCGGCCGTCGGCTGACGTAGCCCCTCGCACGTGCAGCCGCAGCCCGGCGGGATCACTTTCCTCCCGAAGGGCCCACTGCGTTGTTCAACGCTGCCTCCGCTTCCGTTTCCTCTTCTCTTCCCGTCTCCTCCTCCCCCGAGGACTCCCCGCTGGCCGGGTACGGCTGGACGGCCGAGCTCGACGACCTGTTCGCGCCCCTCGCCGAGGCCGGTCTGACGCCTGCCCGGATCGTCCGGGTCGACCGTGGCCAGTGCGACGCCGTCCTGACCGACCCGGAGACCGGCACGCTGCGTACCGTCCGGGCCGACACCCGGCCGGTCGGCGACGCCGACATGATCAACTGCCCCTGCACCGGGGACTGGGCCGCCGTCGACCTCGCGGCCCGGCCGATGGCCACCGTCGTGGCGCTGCTGCCGCGGTCCACCGCGATCATCCGCAAGGTCGCGGGCAAGCGCTCCGACGGCCAGGTGCTGGCCGCCAACGTCGACACCGTGGTGATCGCCGCGTCGCTCGCCGCCGAGCCCGACCTGGGCCGGATCGAGCGCTTCCTCGCCCTCGCCTGGGAGTCCGGCGCCGAGCCGCTGGTCGCGCTCACCAAGGCCGACCTGGTCGACGACGCCGACTTCATCCGGGCCGACGTCGAGGCCGCGGCGCCCGGCGTCACCGTGCTGGTGGTCAGCGCCGAGACCGGCGAGGGGGTGGACGTGCTGCGCGCCTGCACGCCCGGCACCACCGCCGTGATCGGACAGTCCGGCGTCGGCAAGTCCACCCTGACCAACGTGCTCGCCGGGGCCGACGTGATGGCCGTCCAGCAGGCCCGCGCCGTCGACCAGAAGGGCCGGCACACCACCACCACGCGCGAGCTGGTCCCGCTGCCCGGCGGCGGCGTGCTGATCGACACGCCCGGTCTCCGCGAGGTCGGCCTCTACGGCGGCGAGGGCGTGGCACTCGCCTTCGCCGACATCGAGGAGCTGGCCGAGGACTGCCGCTTCCACGACTGCAACCACCACACCGAGCCCGGTTGCGCGGTGATCGCCGCGCTGGCCGAAGGGAGCCTCCCGGAGCGTCGGCTGGAGAGCTACCGCAAGCTCCAGCGGGAGGGCGAGTGGATCGCCTCCCGCTCGGACGCCCGGCTCGCGTCGGCCCGGCTGAAGAAGTGGAAGACCATCACCAAGTCGATGCGCGCGGCGGGAGGTCCCGTGAAGCGGTGACGTCCTGCTCCGCGGCCGGTCGGCCGCCGGCCGGTCGGTGGTGGGTGGTGGGTGGCGGCGGGCGGCGGGTCCCCCGGGGGCTCGTCCCTCCGCCCCGCCGACCGTGGCCGCCCAGCCGCCGGCCTGCCCCGTTGACGCCGGCCCGCCCGACTGGCCGCCTGGCCGGCCGGGCGGGCGGGCGTCAACGGAGGTCGGCCACCAGCCGGAAGCGCTCCAGCACGACCGGGGTGACGTCGTCCACGGTGAAGTCCGGGTCGCCGAGGGCCGCGCGCAGCTCGTCGCCGTGCCAGAACCGCTCGTGCGCGGCCCGCCACTCCGCGACCGTCGCATAGCCCTCACCCTCGTCCAGGGCGTGCTGCAGTCCGACCTCGCCGAGCAGGACGACCCGGACGTCCGTCGTCTCGGTCACCGCGACGACCCGCCCGGCCGAGTCGACCACCGCGCCACGGGTACCGGCCCTGGGGAGCGGCTCCCCCTCGTGCTCGTACTCGACGACCAGCCCGGTGGTGCTGGTCTTGGCGCCGGAGAGCACGGCCGCGACCAGCTTGTCCCGGAGCGGTCCGGGGAACGCGAACTCCTCCACCCGCAGCCCGGCGATCCGAGGGTCGTCCGGGCCGGTGTAGGACTGCTCGGGCATGCGGGGCTCCTCAGGACGCGGTTCGGCCGGGGTCGGCCGGGGCGGGATCGAGCGCAGCGTAGCCGTTCCGCCGTCGGGTGGCGCGCGGTTTTCCGACCGGTCGGGCGGCGGCTCGGCGGGCCCGTCCCGCCCGCCGCCCCGGCGTCCCCACGGGTCCGGACGGTCACGTCCGATTTCCGCCAGTCGAGCCCCCTCCGGTGCCGCAGACTGGACAGCGTGATCGACGACGACATCCGGTACCGAGCCGTGGACAGCCGGGACGCCCGCTTCGACGGCGTCTTCTTCACGGCTGTCACCTCGACCGGGATCTACTGCCGGCCGAGCTGCCCGGCCGTGACCCCCAAGCGCGTCAACTGCACCTTCTACCCCAGCGCCGCCGCCGCCCAGAGCGCGGGCTTCCGGGCCTGCCGCCGCTGCCGCCCCGACTCCGTCCCGGGCTCGCCGGAGTGGAACCACCGGGCCGACCTGGTCGGCCGCGCGATGCGGCTGATCGGTGACGGCATCGTGGACCGCGAGGGCGTCGCCGGCCTGGCCCAGCGCCTCGGCTACAGCTCCCGCCAGCTCCAGCGTCAGCTCACCGCCGAACTCGGCGCCGGCCCGATCGCGCTGGCCCGTGCCCGCCGGGCGCAGACGGCGCGGCTCCTGCTCCAGACCACCGAGCTGCCGGTCACCGAGATCGCCTTCGCCTCCGGGTTCGCCTCCGTGCGGCAGTTCAACGACACCGTCCGCGAGGTGTACGACCGCACGCCGAGCGGCCTGCGCGCCGAGGTCACGGCGGGCCGGCGGACCGCCACCCCGGCGGGCGGCCTCGCCCTGCGGCTGGCCTACCGGGGCGCCCTCGACAGCGACCACCTGATCGACTTCCTCGCCCTGCGCGCCGTCCCCGGCGTGGAGGAGGTCGTGCCCGGCTCCCGGCCGGGCGTCCGCACCTACCGCCGCACCCTCGCGCTCCCGTACGGCCACGGCATCGCCGAGGTGGACGGCCTCGCCCCCGGCGAGCCGCGTGCCCGCGGCTGGCTGGACTGCCGGCTCTTCCTCACCGACCTGCGTGACCTGCCGACCTCCGTCCAGCGCCTGCGGGTCCTGTTCGACCTGGACGCCGACCCGCTCGCGGTCGACGACCAGCTCGGCGCCGATCCGCTGCTCGGCCCGCTGGTCCGGGCCCGCCCGGGCCTGCGCTCGCCCGGCCACGTCGACCCGCACGAGCTGGCCGTCCGGGCCGTCCTCGGTCAGCAGGTCACCGTCGTCGCGGCCCGTACCCTGGCCGGCCGGCTCGCCGTGAAGTACGGCTGCGCGCTGCCCGAGCCCAGCGGCGGGCTGCGGCTGCTCTTCCCGACCGCCGCAGCCCTCGCGGTCGCGGATCCCGAGGACTTCGCGATGCCGGCCGCCCGTCGCCGGGCCCTCACCGGCCTCTGCGCCGCCCTCGCCGAGGGCGTCGTCCGGCTCGACGGCGGGGTCGACCGGGAGGAGGCGGCCGCGCAGCTGCTCGCCCTGCCCGGCATCGGCCCGTGGACCGTCGGCTACCTGCGGATGCGGGCCCTCGCCGACCCGGACGTCTTCCTGCCGACCGACATCGGCGTCAAGCACGGTCTGCTCCGGCTCGGCGCCGACGGCGACCCGAAGTCCGCCGCCCGTACGGCAGAGGCCTGGGCCCCCTGGCGCTCCTACGCCCTCCACCGCCTCTGGGCGGGCCCGGCCACCGACCCCAGCACTGGAACGGAGAACACCTGACGATGAGCAGCACCGAGCAGACCGGCACCGAGCCGAGCACCACCGAGCCGAGCACCACCGAGTACACCGAGCAGACCGGCACCGAGCAGACCGGCACCGAGCAGACCGGCACCGAGCCGAGCACGGCCGGCGCCGGCACCACCGTCTTCACCTTCATGGAGAGTCCGTTCGGGCGGCTGATGCTCAGCGGCGTCCGCCCCGTGGACGGCGGTCCGGCCGCGCTGGCCACCGTCACCGCCCCCGGCCAGAAGTACGCGCTCGCCGAGCCCGACGACGACTGGGTGCACGATCCGGACGCGCTGACCGAGCCGGTGGCCCAGCTGACCGCCTACTTCGCCGGGGAGCTGACCCACTTCGAGCTCCCGCTCGCCCCGGTGGGTACCGACTTCCGCCGCCGGGTCTGGGCCGCCCTCGACCGGATCCCGTACGGCGAGACCGTCACCTACGGCCGGCTCGCCGCGCTGGCGGGCGAGTCCCCGAAGGCCGTCCGCGCGGTCGGTGGCGCGGTCGGCGCCAACCCCCTGCTCATCGTCCGCCCCTGCCACCGCGTCCTCGGCGCCAACGGCGCCCTGACCGGCTTCGCCGCCGGGACCGACCGCAAGCGCTGGCTGCTGGACCTGGAGAGCGGCGCCCTGTTCTGAGCCCGGCCCCACCGGCCCCACCGGCCCGGCCGGCGGTGCGGTACGCGGACGGTCGGCGGCCCGCCGCGGGAGCCGGTCAGGCCGGGTCGGCCGTCAGCGCCACGCGCCAGTCGTTGCTGCGCATCCGGCGGCCGGGCGGGAACTCGAAGTCGGTCTCGCCGAGGAGGGTGAAACCCGCCTTGCGGCAGACCGCGTTGGACGCGGGGTGGCCGACGGAGGGGAAGGCGTGCAGCCAGGGGTGGCGGGCGGTGCGGGCGGCGGCCCTTACGGCGGCGCGGGCCGCCGCCGCGGCGATGCCCCGGCCCTGGTGGCCCGGCAGGACGTTCCAGCCCATCTCGTAGACGGTCGCCCCCTGCCAGTCTCGCTCGGCGTAGCCGACGCTGCCGACGGCCTCGCCCTCGGGCTCCAGCACGATGCGGTACATGCAGCCGATGCCGGACGGGACGAGGTCCAGGTAGCGGCGGTGGCGGACGAGCATCCGCTCCTCGCTCTCGGGGCCGCCGACGTGCGCGCGCATGTCCGGGGTGTTGATCCGGCGCAGCAGCCCGAGGTCCACGTCGGTCCAGGGTTCGAGACGGAGGAGGGAGGGGTCCATGGCCGGACGGTAGTCGGCGGTGCGGCCTCCGGCGACCGGTTTTCGCGGTGCCCGCTGCTCAGAGGACCGGTTCGGCGAGCGCCCGGGCGAGGTTCTCCAGGGCGGGCAGGGCGTGCATGACGGCGTCGCGGTCGGCGGGGGACAGGGCGTCGAGCGCGGTGGCGATGCGGCGCTCGTGGGCGCGCTGCCAGTCGTCGAGCTGGCGCCGGCCGGCCGGGGTGAGGGCGATCCGGGCGGTGCGGCGGTCGCCGGGGTCGGCCTGGCGGTCGACGAAACCGGCCTCCAGCAGTTTGCCGACCAGACCGCTGACGGTGTTCGGGGCGAGCCGTTGCCGGCTGGCCAGTTCGCCGACCCGCAGCGGGGCGGCGGCGAGCGTCTGGAGGAGCTCGACCTGCGCCATCGGCAGGGATTCCCAGGGGTAGTCGGTCCGGATGCTGCTGCGCAGGGTGCGGCGGAGCCGGGTGACCACGTCGGTGAGCCGTCGGGCGCGTTCGACCGCCGCGGTTTCCGGGTCCTGGGGGCCGACGACGGCCGGCCCGGAGGCGGGTTCGGGAACGGGTGGTGACGACGGCATGGCGGACAGCGTAGCGCCTGGTGCGGACGGTCTCCGACGGCCTTGATCCGGTCGACGGCGATCGATCCCGGTCGTCGGCCGCCAGATCGCACACCGATCATCTCGTAGAGAGAACATATCTGCATCCGATATATTTCGCCGTATGAACGCCGCGTCGACCCTCGCCACCCGGCTGCTCACCGAGCACCCCCGGCCGCGCGGCATAGCCCGCCGACGGCACGCCCACTGGCTCGCCGTCGCCACCGTCTGCCTGGGCGCCTTCCTCGGCCAGCTCACGGCCAGCGTCACCGCCCTCGTCTACCCGGAGCTCCAGCGCCACTTCCACACCGGATTCGCCGCCGTCGAGTGGGTCGCCCTCGCCTACCTCCTGGTCCTGGTGGCCCTGCTCGCGCCGGTCGGGCGCCTCTCCGACCTGGTCGGCCGCAAGACCGTCTACCTCGGCGGGTTCGCCGTCTTCGGCCTCGCCTCGCTGGGCGCCGGGTTCGCCGGCGGACTCGGGACGCTGGTCGCGTGCCGGGCGGTGCAGGCGGTCGGCGGCGCCATGATGCAGGCCAACAGCGTCGCCCTGGTCGCGCGCGGCGTGCCCGGGCACGCGATGCGACGGGCGCTCGGCGTCCAGGCGACCGCCCAGGGACTGGGACTGGCGCTCGGGCCCAGCCTCGGCGGGCTGCTGGTGGAGCACGCGTCCTGGCGCTGGGTGTTCTGGGTCAACGTGCCGATCAGCCTGGTCGGCATCGTCGCCGGCTGGTTCCTGCTGCCCCGGACGCGCCCCGACGTCCTTCCCGGCGCGGCCCCGTCCGCCGCCCGTCCCGGCACGCCGGGCCCGCGTCCGTCGCCACGTCCGGCCCCACGTCCGGGTGGCCTCCCCGGCGCCCGGAGCGCCGCGCGCCTCCCGCGTCCGCGCCGGGCCCCCGACTCCGACGGTGACGCCGGCCGCTTCGACCTGCCCGGTCTGCTGTTGCTCACCGGCTCGTCCACCGCCCTGCTGCTGGCCCTCTCCGCCGCCTCCGGCCTGCCGCTCCCCGGCTGGGCGGTGATCGGACTGCTGCTCGCCGCCGTCCTGCTCGCGTTCGGCCTGGTCCGCCAGGAGCGCCGGGCCGCCCGGCCGATCCTCGCGCCCGGCCTGGTCAACACCCCCGGAGTCCGGCCCGGCCTCGCCGTCTCGCTGATCGGGTACCTGCTGCTGTTCTGCCCGCTGGTGCTGGGCCCGGTCCTGCTCGCCGAGTCGGGCCTGCCGACCGCCGGGGCCGGCCTCGTGATCACCCTGCTCCCGGCCGCCTTCGCGGTGGCCGCGTCGGCCGGTGGCGCGCTGCTCCCGCGCGGCTGGACGGACGTCGCCCGGTGCCGCTTCGGTGCCGCCCTCGCCGGGACGGGTCTGCTGTGCTGCGCGCTGCTCCCGGCCGCCGGCGCGCCCGCCCACCTGCTCGCCCTGCCCCTGGCGGTCGTCGGCTGCGGGCTCGGTGTGCTGCTGCCGGCCAACAACGCGCTGGTGATGCGGGCGATCCCGGCGGAGTGCTCGGCGGTCGGCGGCGGCATGGTCAACATGGCCCGCAGCCTCGGTACGGCGCTCGGTACCGCGTTGCCGGTGCTCGGCGTCCACCTGGCGGGCCCGGCGCTCGGCGGCCGGTCGGTGCTGCTCCTCCTCGCCGGGGTCGCCGCCCTCGCGGTGGCGCTCACCCGTCCGGTCCGTCCGGCGGTCCGCCGCTGAGAGGACGGGAACGGCCGGGGCGGCGGACGGGTCCCCCGTCCGCCGCCCCGGCCGTGCCGTGCTGTTCCGTCGCTCAGGAGGCGGGCACGCCGGGGGCGGCGCCGCGCTCCTGGAGCATGTCCGTCATCAGCTGGATCTCCGAGTTCTGCCCGACCACCATCGACCGGGCGAGCCGCTTCTCGGTCTCGTTCTTCGCCACGTCGACGTAGCCCTGGGCCATCTCCACCCCGCCCTTGTGATGCTCCAGCATCAGCTGGAGGAAGAGCACCTCGGCGTCCTGCCCGCTCAGCGAACGGAGCTTGGCGAGCTGGGTGTTGGTGGCCATGCCGGGCATCAGCGAGCCGTCGTGCGCCTCGTAGGTGTGCTTCATGCCCATCCACGCCATCGGCTTGGCCGGCGAGTGCTGCGGGAGCCCCCACTGGTCGAGCCAGCCCATCATCATGCCGCGCTGGTTGGCCTGGGTGTTGATGATGTCGAAGGCGAGCGTGCGGGTGTGCCCGTCCGTGGTCCGGTCGCGGACGATGAACGACAGGTCCACCGCCTGCTGGTGGTGGGTCGCCATGTCGCGGGCGAACCCGGCCTCCGGGGAGTCGTCCGCCGGCGCGGAGGCCGAGGAGGATCCGGAGGCGGACGTGCCGCCGGCCACCAGGGCCGGCACACCGAGCGCGAGGGCGAGCGCCGCCGCCAGGGCGGCGGGCCACCAGAGCCGCTTGCGCGAGGTCGCGGGGACGAGGTCGTCGTCCCCGAACTCCTCCTCGCCCGGTGTCACGTCGGGGGCGGTCACATCGCCCCCATGGTGCAGGAGGCCCCGGGCTCCTGGGTCTGCTTGCCCTGGACGTACTTGGTGAAGAACTGCTCCACCCGCGGGTCGGAGGCGCTGTCCACGGTCAGCTGGGTGGACCAGGCGTTCAGGGTGATGGTGCCCTGCTCGTCCGGGTACGGGCTCATCAGCGAGTACGGGGTGGCCTTCACCTTGGCCGACAGGGCCTTGATGTCCTCCGGGGTGGCCTTGCTGTTGTAGGTCACCCAGACGGCTCCGTGCTCCAGCGAGTGGACGGCGCGCTCGTTCTCGACCGGCTGGTCGTAGACGGTGCCCATGCAGTCCAGCCAGATCGCGTTGTGGTCGCCGCCGACCGGCGGGGTCTGCGCGTAGGTGACCTTCTCCTTGACGTGGTTCCGGGTCAGCTCGCCGAAGGTCTGCACGCCGTCGATCGGGGCGCTGGCGGCGACCTCCTTGGCCTTCTTGTCCTTGTTGGCGTCGACCACGATCCAGGTGCCGGTGGCTATCGCGGCGATCACCAGCACGCCGGCGACCGATCCGGCGAGGACCTTGTTGCGACGGTCGCGGCGCTGCTCGGCCGCGCGCAGCTCGGCGATCCGGGCGCGGCGGTCGAGACCGGCCTGCTTGGCGCCCGGCTTGTTCGACTGTGCCTTGGACTGCTTGGAGGCGGAACCCATGTGGTGTCCTTGTCCCCACCGCACATCGGGCGCGGCGGTCTGAAGAAGTGGCGGGATGGGGCGGATCCGCCGGTCCCGTCCGTCCGTCGGCCCGCACGGGAGCGCGGGCGGGTGGCACGGGAGGGCCGGCGGCGGGTTCCGCTCAGGACCGGTGTACTTGGAGTTCGTGCAGGTCGGGCGCGGGGTGCGGGCCGACCAGCAGCCCGGCGGGCACCACCCGGGGCAGTGCCTCGGGAGCCTCCGTCAGGGGTGCCGCCGCAGGTTGCGGGTGCGGCGGCGGGTTGGGGAGCTGGGCGTCCTGGGCGCAGTACGGGTGACCGGAGCAGCCGTTGTCGCGATGCGGCGGATCACCGTCGACCGAGCACCACGTCCAGTGCCGGTGGCTCTCCGCGTGGACGCGGTCGCCGACGGTCTGCGGCGTGGTGGCCGGGCCGGTGGTGGTGGTGCGGTGTCCGTGATCGGGCGCCGGGGTGGCGGCCGGTGCGTCCCGGAAACCGGTCGGCGGGCCGATCAGGGGGCCGGCCGGGGCTGCCGCCGGTGCTTCCGGCCGCTCGGTCGTGACCGCCCTGGCGTGGCCCGCGCACGGGAGCGCCGTCAGCAGTCCGGCGAGCAGCAGGATCCACAGCGCGCCGACCGGGCGACCCGCGAGTGCGGTCCTCCACGGTCGGGGTGTGCTGGGGGCCGACGCGGTCATGCGCACATTTAATCAGCCGAACGAGTGAAGCGAGTCCCCTCCCGGGTTCTCACTTTCGGTGGCCGACGGGCCGGAATCCACCGGAAACACCCTGGTCGGGGCGGTTCGGGCGAGCACGGGAGGAACGGAAACGAAACGGACGGCGAATCCGGTGATCGATATCGGTCGATGTGTGCGCGGTTGTCGTCGAAACCCGGACAGCGTCGTTGCCCTTGGAGACAATGTCGTCGAGCCCGGCCCGCCCGGGGGCGGCGCGATCACGGAGCGACCAGGAGCCGCCAGATGACCAAGCAGGGTGCACCCGCGCAGCAGCCCCGGCCGGACGACGGCTGGTGGGACACGGTCTACGCGGGCCCGGCGGGCACCCTCCCCGACACTCCGGACGCGACGCCGGGTGAGGGCAGCGTCGACGACTGGTTCGAGACGGCGGCCGGGTTGATCGGGCACCAGCGGAGCGGGGAGGACGCGGCCACGCAGCCCGAGCCCGAGCCCGAACCTGAACCTGAACCCGGTCCTGGCCCTGAGGCGGCGGTCGGGGCCGATCCGGTGGTCGACACCCAGGTGCTGGAGCGGGACAGCATCGACGACTGGTTCGACACGGCGGTCGGCGTGATCAGCCCGCAGCCCTCGGACCCCGGAGAGACGCACCGCTTCCCCGCCCCGCCCTGGGCGGACGACGGGCCCGTGAAGAGCCCGGGGGCATCGGCACCGGCACCGGAACGGGCACCGGCACCGGAACAGCGCCCGGCCACGCCGCCGGAGCAGGCGCCGGAGCAGGCGTCGGAGCCGGAGCCCGCCGCGGAGCGGCCCGACCTGCGGAAACCGGAGCCGGAGCCGAAGCCGGAGGCCGCCCGCGTGCCGGAGCCCCGGCCCCGGCCGGAACCGGCCGCCGTCGAGGAACCGGTCCCCGCCTCTGTGCCGGTGCCGGTGCCGGTGACCGAATCGGTGCCGGCCGTCGCCGAGCGGCCCGAGCCGGACCCCGCGCCCGAGCAGGCTCCTGCCGCTACCCCCACCGCCGCCGCGCCCGCCCCCGCCCCCGCGCCGCGTCCCGCCGTGCGGGCAGGCCGGCCCGGCACCGCGCCCGCCGTCCCGCACGTCGGCGAGCGGCCGCCCACGTACGGGCCCGAGCCGACCGCCGTGCCGGAGGCGGACCCGGGCGCGCTGGGTTCCGTCGTCGCCGACACCGTGCTGGAGGGCGCCCAGTACGCCACCACCACCCTGCGCGCCACCTCCGTCCGCGGAGACTCGGCCCGCTACCGCGGCGAGCCGCGGCGCGACGCCCTGCTGGTGACCCGCTTCGGCGAGGGGACCGACGGCCTGCTGCTCGCCGTGCTCGGCGGCTTCGACCGGGCAGGCCCGGCCGGTGGTCCGGCGGCGGAGGAGGTCGCCGTCGCCGCCGCCGAGGCCTGCCGTCAGCTCGCCACCTCGATCGGGCGCAGCCGGACGGGCCTCGCCGCCGACCTGCGCGACGGCGCCCGGGACCGGCTCCGGTACGGCCTCCAGCGGCTCGCCACCGGCGCGTCCGCCCCGCTGCGCGCACTCGTCCCGGACCCGGACCCGGCTGCGGACCCGGCTTCGGACCCTGCTGCTGACCCGGCCTCCGCGACCGGCCCGGACGGGGAGGCCGAACCGTCCCCCGTGTCGCTGCACTGCCTGCTGGTCTCGCTCGACCCGGCGGCGGGCTACCGCGCGGCGTTCGGGGTCGGCCCGGGCGGGCTGTACCTGTTGCGTTCGGGGCACTGGATCGACGCGTACGCGGCGCGCCTGCTGCACCACCCGGACGGTCAGCCGCCGGTGCCCGAGGGACAGGTGCCGGGTGCGCGCCCGTTCCGCTTCCGGATGGTTCCGGCGACGCCCGGCGACATCCTGCTGCTCTGCACCCCGGGTCTGGCGCGGCCGATCGCCGACGAGCCGGCGGTCGCGCACTTCCTGGCCTCGCACTGGGCGCACCCGCACCCGCCGGGCACGGTGGACTTCCTGCGCCAGGTCCAGGTCCGCGCCAAGGGCTACGCCGACGACCGCACCGCCGCCGCGGTCTGGACGGAGTAGGCGCGGACCGTCCCGGCCCGGCTTCCGGCGCTCGCCCCGCTCAGGCGGGCGTCGTGCCCAGCAGGGTGCCGCAGGCGGATTCGGCGAGGTGGAGGGCGCGGGGGCGGAGGGCGCCGGGGAGCCCGAGGGCGAGCGGGACGGCGAGGCCGTCGAGCAGGGCGCGGATCTGGCTGGCACGCTCCGCGGCGTCGCCGGGGGCGAAGCGGCCGGCGGCGGTGCCCTCCTCGATCAGGGCGACGAGGTCGGCCTGCCAGGGGGCCTCGATCTCCAGCTGTCCCCGGCGCAGTTCCTCGCCTGCGGGGGAGCGGCCCCACACCTCGACCCAGAGGATCCAGCGCGGGTCGCCCGGGCCCTCGGGCAGGTAGAGCGCCGTGTACCCGGAGAGCCGTGCACGGACGTCCCGGCCGCCGTCGGCGAGCAGGTCCCGGCGGCGGGCGCCGAGCTGGTCCTCGCTCCAGCGGAGGGTCTCCAGCAGGAGCTGGTCCTTGCTGCCGAAGTAGTAGAGCAGGTGGCCGGCGCTCATCCGCAGCTCCCTGCCGAGGCCGGCCATGGTGAGCTTGGCCAGCCCGTGTTCGGCGATGGCGGCCCGTGCGGTGGCGAAGACCTCCTCGCGGGGGCGTGCCGGTCGGCGGGGGCGGGCGTCCGCCATCTGTCCTGCTCCTCTGGAACCTGGGGGCGGCACGGGAGACCCGCGGGAGGCCACCACGATACCGGCCGTGTCCGGGAGGCCACGGAGGGGGACGAGGGCCGGTTCGGCCCGCACTCCTGCGGGTACGTACCAACTACGCCGATCAACAGGACCATCCCGATCGGAGGGGATGCCCATGGCCACACTGATCGCCCTGTTCGCGGGGCTCGCGGTGATCGTGACCGGACTGTCGCTCCACCTTCACCGCCGTCACAGCCGTCCCACCGAGAACCTCGACGGCCTGCTCGCCGAGCAGGAGCGGCTCGCCCAGCTGCGGGCCCTCCGCTCCTCCTACAGCTCGATCGCGATACACAGCACGCACGGGCTCACCACCGACGACATCGGGAGGTACCACCGGTAGCCGCCCCACCGCCCAAGGCCCTGGTGCCGACGGCGGACGCGCGCGCCGGCCCAAGGTGCCCGGCGCGACGCGTCGGCTGCGGAGCGGTACCCGTGGAGGGCGGCCGGGAAAGGCAGGCCCCCGCTCGGCCGCGGCCGGCGGGGGCTCGATCGCGTCCGGGGATCAGAGCGAGGCGTACCGGGTGACGTTGGTGACCTTGCAGCTGATCTTGCCCTTGGTCTCGACCGCGCCTTGCGCCTTGAGGGTGGCGGCCTGGCCGGCGGCGAGGTTGTTGGTGGCGGCCAGGCCTTCGCCGATACGCGTACCGGCCGCGTCGACGAACTCGACCTGGATCATGTAGTTGCTGCTCTTGCTGCTGCGATTGGTGACCTTGAGCTGCGCGGACGGCCAGTGCAAGGTGGCGTCGACGTCGCAGGAGGTGAGTTCGACGTCGCCTGTGGCGTCGGCGTTGCCGGGTGCTGCGGGCAGGGTCGGCACGGCGGTGGGCAGGGTCGGCACTGCGGCGGGCAGCGTGGGTGCGGGGGTGCCCGGGGCGGGGGGTGCTCCGGTGGTGGTGGCCTCGACGGCGGGGCCGGTCGGCGTGCTGGTGGTGATGCTGGGGTCGCACGCGGCCAGGCCGAGGACGGCGAGGCTGACGGCGGTGATGGCGAGGGTGGTGCGGCGCATGGGTCCCCCTGGGACACGGCGGGTCGTGGTGAGGGGACCGTATCGGCGCGCACCGGGACCGCGACGTGGTGTGACGGAGCTGTGACCAAACTGGAAACGGTAAATGGCCTTCCCGGCCCGTGAGTTGCCCCGGTGTCGATCCGCCGGTCGTGCCGAAACGTCCTGCTTCGGGGCCGCCGGGGTCGGACCGTTGCGCGACGGTCCGACCCCGGCTCTTTCGTGATCTAGCGGGAGGGGCCGGGAGGAGGCCACGGCAGGGGGCTGCGACCTCGTCCCGCCGGCGTCCGCCGTGGCGATGTGACGCCCCGGCCTGTCACGGTGTCGACCTGATGGAGCGTCACGCCGTCGGCTGCTGCTGGGTGATGCAGTGGATGCCGCCGCCGTTGGCGAAGATCTCGCGGGCGTCGACCAGTTCGACCGTGCGGCCGGGGTAGGCCGCGCCGAGGACGGCGGCGGCCTCCTGGTCGCGCGGGTCGTCGAAGGCGCAGAGCACGACGACGCCGTTGGCGACGTAGTGGTTGATGTACGAGTAGTCCACCGGCTCGCCGTCCTCGTCCGACAGGACGGTGGGGGCGGGCAGTTCGATGACCTCCAGCTGTCGGCCCCGGGCGTCCGTGGCGGCGCGCAGGATCGCCACCAGCTCCCGGCACACCTCGTGGTCGGGGTGCGACGGGTCGGGCTGGACGTGGGCGACGACGACGCCCGGGCGGACGAAGGCGGCGACGATGTCGATGTGGCCGCGGGTGCCGAACTCGTCGTAGTCGCGGGTGAGTCCGCGCGGCAGCCAGATCGCCTTGGTGGTGCCGAGGAAGGCGTGCAGCTCGGCCTCGACCTCCTCCTTCGTCCAGTCGGCGTTGCGGCCCTCGCCGAGTTGGACGGTCTCGGTGACCAGGACGGTGCCCTCGCCGTCGACGTGGATGCCGCCGCCCTCGTTGATGAGCCGCGAGGCGAACCGCCGGACGCCGGTCAGTTCGCCGATGTGCTCGGCGACGTGCTGGTCGTTCTCCCAGCGGGCCCAGGACTGGGCGCCCCAGCCGTTGAAGATCCAGTCGGCGGCGGCCAGGCCGCCCTTGCCGTCGATCAGGAAGGACGGGCCGATGTCGCGCATCCAGGCGTCGTCCAGCGGGCGCTCGACGATCTCGACCTCCTCGGCGACGTACTTGCGCGCCTCCGCCGTCCCGCCCGTGTTGACGACCAGGGTGACCGGCTCGTACCGGACGACGGTGTTGGCGACCGCGGCCCAGGCCTCGCGCGCCGCGTGCAGGTGCTCGGGGGTGTCGAAGGTCGGGTTGTCGGTGGGGAACGCCATCCAGGTGCGGTCGTGCGGGTGCCACTCGGCGGGCATCCGGTAGCCGAGCGAGGCGGGGGTGGGGGTGGTCATCGTCGTGTTTCCTTGCGGGGCGGGTGAGGGTGGCCGGGGGGAGGGGGAGTCGGGTCGGAGGTCGGTCAGAGGAAGTAGAGGCGGCTGAGCGAGACGCTGTCGGCGGGCTCGGAGCGCAGCGGGGAGCCGTCGAGCGACACCAGGCCGGTCTCGGTGACGTCGACGCGGCCGATCCTGGCGTTGCGGACCATGTCGCGCGGACCGATGCCGCGGGTGTTGCGGACGCCGACGCGTCGGCGTCGGGTGGGCAGGCCGTCGGCGGCCTTGTCGAGGTAGGCGCCGTCGGCGGCGGCCTGGGAGACGAAGGCGACGGAGAGGTCGGCGGCGGTGGCGCCGTGGGCGCCGAACTGGGGCCCGAGGACGAGGGGTTCGCAGCGGTCGGTGGAGGCGTTGGGGTCGCCGACGACGCCGTAGGCGGGGAAGCCGGCCTTGAGGACGAGCTGGGGCTTGGCCCCGAAGTGGTCGGGGCGCCAGAGGACGATGTCGGCGAGCTTGCCGATCTCGATGGAACCGACCTCGTGGGCCAGGCCGTGGGCGATGGCGGGGTTGACGGTGAGCTTGGCGATGTAGCGCAGGACGCGTTCGTTGTCGTCGCCGCCCTCGGTGGTGCCGTAGGAGCCGGTGCCGTCGAGGGGGCCGAGCTCGGCCTTCATCTTGCCGGCCATGGCGAAGGTGCGGCGGACGGTCTCGCCGGCGCGGCCCATGCCCTGCGCGTCGGAGGAGGTGATGCCGATGACGCCGAGGTCGTGCAGGACGTCCTCGGCGCCCATGGTGCCGGCGCGGATGCGGTCGCGGGCCATGGCGGCGTCGCCGGGGAGGTCGACCTTGAGGTCGTGGGCGGAGACGATCATGCCGAAGTGCTCGCCGAGGGCGTCGCGGCCGAAGGGGAGGGTCGGGTTGGTGGAGGAGCCGATGACGTTGGGGACGCCGGCCATCTTGAGCACGTTGGGGACGTGTCCGCCGCCGCAGCCCTCGATGTGGAAGGCGTGGATGGTGCGGCCGTCGAGGACCCTGAGGGTGTCCTCGACGGAGAGGCACTCGTTGAGGCCGTCGGTGTGCAGCGCGACCTGGACGTCGTACTCCTCGGCGACGCGCAGGGCGGTGTCCAGGGCGCGGGTGTGGGCGCCCATGTCCTCGTGGACCTTGAAGCCGGAGGCGCCGCCCTCGGCGAGGGCCTCGATCAGGGGGGCCGGGTCGGAGGAGGAGCCGCGGCCGAGGAAGCCGATGTTGACCGGCCAGGCGTCGAAGGCGTTGAAGGCGTGCCGCAGGGCCCAGGGCGAGTTGACGCCCACTCCCCAGACCGGGCCGAACTCCTGGCCGATGACGGTGGTGACGCCGGAGGCGAGCGAGGCCTCCATGATCCGCGGCGAGAGCAGGTGCACGTGGGTGTCGATGGCACCCGCGGTGGCGATCATGCCCTCACCCGAGACGATCGTCGTCCCCGTCCCGACGACCACGTCGACGCCGTCGAGGGTGTCCGGGTTGCCGGCCCGGCCGATCGAGGCGATCCGGCCGCCGATCAGGCCGATCGAGGTCTTCCGGATGCCCTGGACCGCGTCGATCACCAGGACGTTGCTGATCACCACGTCGCAGGTGTCGCGGACGGCGGCGGGCTTGAGGTGCAGGCCGTCGCGGGCGGTCTTGCCGAAGCCGGCCAGGAACTCGTCGCCCGGCGCCTGCGAGTCGGACTCGACCCGGACGATCAGGCCGGAGTCCCCGAGCCGGACCCGGTCCCCTGCGCGGGGGCCGTGGACGGCGATGTAGTCGTGCGGGGTGATGGCGGTCACGACTCGACCTCCGCGTCGTCGAAGCCGGTCAGGTATCCGGTGGCGCGGGCCTTGGCCAGCGCGGCCTCCTTGGCGCCGGGCGCGTCCAGCGGGCCGTCGACCAGGCCCGCGAAGCCGATCGCGACCCGGCCGCCGCCGATCGGGACGAGGCCGACCTCGACGGTGGCGCCCGGGTCGAAGCGGACCGAGGAGCCCGCCGGCACCGCGAGGTGGGTGCCGTAGGCGGCGGCCCGGTCGAAGGCCAGCCGGGGGTTGGCCTCGAAGAAGTGGAAGTGCGAGGTGACCGAGATCGGCACCCCGGAGGTGTTGTGGACGGGCAGGACGACGGTCTCCTCGACCGGGTCGTAGCCCGCGCCGTCGCCGGCCAGCGTGCCGCCGGGGGCCTCGTCGCCGAGCGAGCCGGCGCCCCGGAACGGGTCGTTGACCACGGCGAGACGGGTGCCGTCGTCGAAGACCGCCTCGACCTGGACCACGGTGACCACGTCGGGCACGCCGGGCAGGACGTCGTCGGCGCCGAGGACCGAGCGGCCGGCCTCGACGGCCTCGGCCAGGCGCCGGCCGTCGCGGGCTGCCTCGCAGACGGTGTCCGCGATCAGCGCGGTGGCCTCGGGGATGTTGAGGCGCAGGCCTCTGGCACGGCGGGCGCGGGCCAGCTCGGCTGCTGTGAAGATCAGCAGCCGGTCCCGCTCGGTGGGGGTCAGTCGCACGGTTCCTCGCTCGCGGTCGCCGGGGAGGGTGGGTGGGGCGGTGGGCGGTGGGGCCGGGGTTCCTGGGGGAGCTGGTGAACGTGGTTCCGGAGGGAAGTTAGAACGCCGTTCAAACATCCCGGGTCATTGAACCCGGACCCGGCCACCCTGTCCAGCGTTGCCGCTCGGGCGGCGTTCGGCTCGCCGGGAGCCGCCATCGGGCCCGGCGTGTCGCCGACGCGGCCGGGCGGCGGGCCTCGAAAGCGGACCGTATGCTTCGCAAACCTGTCCGGTGCGGCCAGTTGGATCACGCAGAAAGCCCCGTGCCCCTTTCACCCCAGGTGATCGCCCGTGCACTGTTCCAAATGCCGAAAGGTGGGCATGAGGATGGGTGGTCAGAACCACGGGGCCACCCGACCGGCGGGGGATCCGGCCCGGGGGCCCGGAGCGAGGGCGGGGGCAGGAGTGATGGACGGTCAGTCGCGATTCCCGCGACAGCGGACGGGTTCGGGGGGCGCCTTCCGGCCCACGGGTCACAGCGGTACGGCGACCCCGGCGGGCACCGGCCCGGCAGGTGCCGGTTCGGTGGGCGCGGCCGGCGCCGCGCTGCAGGGCGTACCGGCGCCGGGGTGTGCGCTGCACCGCCGGCTCCACGTGGCGGTGGAGGCGGCAGACCTGGTCGCCGTCGGCGCGGTCCGCCGACGGCTGCGTGCGGCCCTCGGGCACTGGGGGGTGCCGGAGCTGGCCGACACGGCCGAGCTGCTCTCCTCCGAGCTGGTCACCAACGCACTGCAGCACACCAGTCAGGGCGCCGTCTTCGACGCGGTGCTGACCGCCGACCTGCGGCTGCGGATCGAGGTCCAGGACGCCGCCGCCCGGCTGCCCGGTCGCCGTCGCGACCCGGAGGCCGAGTACGCCACCTCGGGGCGAGGGCTGGTGCTGGTCGAGGCGCTGGCCGATTCCTGGGGCGTTCAGCTGAGAGGGGACGGCAAAGTCACCTGGTTCGAGCTGGCCTCGGCCGTGGCCTGACGCGGCCGAACACTGTTCGCTGTCGAACGATGCCCTGAAGTGAAGGGCAATGCCAAGATTTCCGGCCCGTTGCCATTGCCGCTGGGCCGAACATTGGCCAGGATGGTGGGAATGTGTGTCCACGTGCGAGGAGCGGCGGGGAATTCTCACCTCGACTGACCGTCGCCCGTCGGCACCGAGCCACCGAGCACCACCCATCACACCGCCATGCGGCCCGTCCGGACGGTCGGCGCGGTCCGCCACGGCAGCGGCAGGAGCAGCATGCCCACAGAGCCCGAGTCACCGGGGCCGGCCCTCCCGTCCGGCTCGTCCACGACCGGGTCGGGCCGGACCAGACCCCCCGCCCAGGCGGCCCGGCGGCACGCGCTGCGCACAGCTCCCGGCCTGGCCGCCGGCCGCCTCGCGCCGATGCTCTCCGGTGGCCTGCCGGTCGTCCAGAGCGACTCCACGCCGGACTGGCTGGAACCGGCGATGGCCGCCAACGGCATCGGCTCCTTCGACTGGGACATCCGCCGCGACGTCCTGGAGGGCGACCAGCGGGCCTGCACGATCGTCGGCCTGGACACGGCGGACAAGAGCCGGTTCGACCGCACCTCCGCCTCCTTCCTGGCCCTGCTCCACCCCGAGGACGCCCCCGTGGTGCGCCGCCGCGTCGAGCGCGCCGTCGCCGAGCTGGGCCAGTGCGGCGCCTACTACCGCACGGTCGGCCCCAGCGGCACCATGCGGGCCGTCCGGTTCCGCGGCCGCGTCCTCGCCGACGCCTTCGGCCGCGCCTCCCGGATGGTCGGCTTCGTCTGGGACGCCACCGTCGAGCTGCACAAACGCGACCGCGCCGACCGGATGGCCCTGCTGCGCGAGGAGCGCTCCCGCTTCATCAAGGAGGCCGCCCGCGCCCTCTCCGAGGCCGTCACCGTCCGCGACGTCGCCCGGGTCTTCACCGAACTGCCGCTGCCCGGCCTCCCGCCGGACGGCCTGGTGCTCGCCGCCTTCGAGGCCGGCCGGGTGCAGATCCTCGGCGCCTCCGGCTACCGGGCCGAGGAGCTCGCCGGCTACGACCGCTCGGTGCTGCCGCAGACCCACCCGGCCGCCGAGTCCCTGCGCAACCGCTCGCCGGTCTTCTGCGCCAGTCGCGAGGAGTACCGCGAGCGCTACCCGGAGGTCTGGGAACAGACCCGGCGGACCAGCCGCAGCTCCTGGGCCTTCCTGCCGCTGGTGGCCAGCGGCCGGGCGATCGGCGTCTGCGTGGTCAGCTTCGACGACGACCGCCAGCTGGACGCGGACGAGCGCACCCTGCTCTCCACCCTCGGCGGGCTGGTCGCCCAGTCCCTGGCCCGGGCCCGGCTGCACGACGCCGAGCACGAGCTGGCGGCCGGCCTCCAGCGGGTCATGCTCCCGCGCACCGTCCCCTCGGTGCCCGGCGTCACCACCGCCGTCCGCTACCTGGCGGCCGGCTCCGGCCTGCAGATCGGCGGCGACTGGTACGACGTCGTCCCCCTGCCCGGCGGCCACGTCGGCCTGGTGATCGGCGACGTCCAGGGCCACGACGTGCACGCGGCCGGCATCATGGGCCAGCTGCGGATCGCGCTGCGCGCCTACGCCGCCGAGGGCCACCCGCCCGCCGCGGTGATGGCCCGGGCCTCCCGGTTCCTCGCCGACCTCGACACCGACCACTTCGCCACCTGCACCTATGCCGAGGTCAACGTCGACTACGGCGTCGTCTACGCCGTCCGGGCCGGCCACCTCGACCCGGTGGTCCGGCGCGCGGACGGCACCGCGACCAGCGTTCCGGTGGCCGGCGGACTGCCGCTGGGCATCGCCCCGGACGAGGAGTACCGGGTCACCCGGTTCAGCCTCGACCCGGGCGAGACCGTGCTGCTCTGTACCGACGGACTGGTCGAGTCACGCGGCATGGACCTCGACGAGGGCGTGGCCCGGCTCACCGCGGTGCTCGCCGAACCGCTCGCCGACCCCGCGCGGGCCGGCCGCGACCCGCTGGAGGTCCTGGCCGACCGGATCGCCTCCCAGGCCGCCGACTCCAGCGAGCGCGAGGACGACATAGCGCTTCTGCTGCTGCGCTGGGACGGCCCCGAGGGCGGCCTGGCCGCGCAGCAGCTGCGCCGCCGGATCGGGCAGGCGGACCTCGCCCGGATCTCCGAGGTCCGCGCCGAGCTGCGCGACGCGCTGCGCCGCTGGGGAGTGGCCGAGCTGATCGACACCGCCGAGCTGCTCACCTCCGAGCTGGTCACCAACGCGATCCGGCACACCGACCGCGACGCGATGTTCACCGCCCGGCTCTACCGGGAGCCGGCGGCGGACGGCGGCCGGGCCAGGCTGCGGGTCGAGGTCGAGGACGAGTCGGACCTCTGGCCGACCCGCCGTACGCCGGGCGAGCAGGCCTCCTCGGGGCGCGGGCTGATGCTGGTCGAGGCGCTGGCCGACGGCTGGGGCGTGGAGCCCCGGGGGTCGGGCAAGCGGATGTGGTTCGAGATCACGGCGACGGCGACCGCCGCCGCCGGGGCGACGGCGGGCTGACCGGCGGCCGGGCCGGCGGCGGGCCTGCGCCCGGCGGCG
>NZ_JBEXNT010000053.1:0-55362 GCF_040611255.1 Kitasatospora sp. NPDC002965
CCCCGGCGCGGGGGGGCCCCCCCCCCCGGGGCGCCCCCCCCCCCGCCCGGGGCCGGCCCCCCGCCCCCCCCCCGGCCCCCCGCCCGGCCGGGGGGGCCGCCCCGGGCCTCCCCGCCCCACACCGGGCCTCGTGGAGCGTCCGGGACCTCAGGGCCGGCCGGGGCCGGCGGCCGTCAGCACTCGATGACGTTGACGGCGAGGCCGCCGCGCGAGGTCTCCTTGTACTTGATCTTCATGTCGGCCCCGGTCTCCTTCATGGTCTTGATCGCCTTGTCGAGGGAGACGTGGTGGCGGCCGTCGCCGCGCAGTGCCATCCGGGCGGCGGTGACGGCCTTGACCGACGCCATGCCGTTGCGCTCGATGCAGGGGATCTGGACCAGGCCGCCGACCGGGTCGCAGGTGAGCCCGAGGTTGTGCTCGATGCCGATCTCGGCGGCGTTCTCGACCTGCTCGGGGGAGCCGCCGAGGACCTCGGCGAGGCCGCCCGCGGCCATCGAGCAGGCGGAGCCGACCTCGCCCTGGCAGCCGACCTCGGCGCCGGAGATGGAGGCGTTCTCCTTGAAGAGCATGCCGATGGCGCCGGCCGCGAGCAGGAAGCGGACGATGCCGTCCTCGTCGGCGCCCGGGATGAAGTTCAGGTAGTAGTGCAGGACGGCGGGGATGATGCCGGCCGCACCGTTGGTGGGGGCGGTGACGACGCGGCGGCCGGAGGCGTTCTCCTCGTTGACCGCCATCGCGTACAGCGTCACCCACTCCATCGCGTTGGCCGGGCCGATGCCCTCGGCGCGCAGCGCGCGGGCCCCGGAGGCGGCCCGCCGGCGAACCTTGAGGCCGCCGGGGAGTATCCCCTCGCGGGACATGCCGGCCCGGACGGACTCCTGCATGACGCGCCAGATCTCCAGCAGCCCGGAGCGGATCTCCTCCTCGGTCCGCCAGGCCTTCTCGTTCTCCAGCATCAGGCCGGAGATGGACAGGCCGGTCTCCCGGCTGAGCCGGAGCAGTTCGTCGCCGGTGCGGAAGGGGTACTTCAGCGCGGTGTCGTCGGGCTTGACCCGCTCCGCGCCGATCGCGTCCTCGTCGACGACGAAGCCGCCGCCGACCGAGTAGTAGGTCTTCTCCAGCAGGGTGGAACCGTCCGCGCCGAAGGCCCAGACGGTCATGCCGTTGGCGTGGTAGGGCAGCGAGCGGCGGCGGTGCAGGACCAGCTGGCTGTCGGGGTCGAAGTCGATGGCGTGGGTGCCGAGCAGGTTGAGCCGCTTCTCGGCCTTGATCCGCTCGACGTCCCGGTCCGCCTGGTCGACGTCGACGGTGCGGGGAGAGTTGTTCTCCAGGCCGAGCAGGACGGCCTTCGGGGTGCCGTGGCCGTGACCGGTCGCGCCGAGCGACCCGTACAGCTCGGCGCGGACGGCCGCCACCTCGGTCAGCAGGCCCTCCGACTTCAGGCGGCGGGCGAACATCCGGGCGGCGCGCATCGGGCCGACGGTGTGGGAGCTGGACGGGCCGATGCCGATGGAGAAGAGGTCGAAGACGCTGATGGCCACGGAGGGACGTCCTTGTCTGGTCTCGTGGGATGTGCAGGCGGGCGGGTGCTGACACGGGACGGGGCACCGCGCGCACTCTCCAGTGTGCGCGGTGCCCCGGAATCCCTGGTGGACCGGCGGGGTGAGGCCGGTCACCTGCACCCGAACTACAGGTTCGGGTAGAGCGGGTACTTGTCGGCCAGCGCGGTGACGCGGGCCTTCAGCGAGGCGGCGACGGTCTCGTCGTAGGCCGGCTTCAGGGCCTCGGCGATGATGTCGGCGACCTCGCGGAAGTCCTCGGCCTGGAAGCCGCGGGTGGCGAGAGCCGGGGTGCCGATCCGCAGGCCGGAGGTCACCATCGGCGGGCGCGGGTCGTTCGGGACGGCGTTGCGGTTGACGGTGATGCCGACCTCGTGCAGACGGTCCTCGGCCTGCTGGCCGTCGAGCTGGCTGTTGCGCAGGTCGACCAGGACGAGGTGGACCTCGGTGCCGCCGGAGAGCACGGACGCACCGGCCTCGGCGACGTCGTCCCGGAGCAGGCGCTCGGCGAGGATCCTGGCGCCGTCGAGGGTGCGCTGCTGGCGCTCCTTGAACTCCTCCGAGGCGGCGACCTTGAAGGCGACGGCCTTGCCGGCGATGACGTGCTCCAGCGGGCCGCCCTGCTGGCCGGGGAAGACCGCGGAGTTGATCTTCTTGGCCCACTCGGCCTTGGAGAGGATGACGCCGCCGCGCGGGCCGCCCAGGGTCTTGTGGGTGGTGGTGGTGACCACGTCCGCGTACGGCACCGGGTTGGGGTGCAGACCGGCGGCGACCAGGCCGGCGAAGTGCGCCATGTCGACCATGAGCAGCGCGCCGACCTCGTCGGCGACCCGGCGGAACGCGGCGAAGTCGAGCTGGCGCGGGTAGGCGGACCAGCCGGCGATGATCAGCTTCGGCTGGTGCTCCTTGGCGAGGCGCTCGACCTCGGCCATGTCGACCCGGCCGGTCTTGTCGTCGACGTGGTAGGCGGCCACGTTGTAGAGCTTGCCGGAGAAGTTGATCTTCATGCCGTGGGTCAGGTGACCGCCGTGGGCCAGGGACAGGCCCAGGATGGTGTCGCCCGGCTGGATCAGCGCGAACATCGCGGCGGCGTTGGCCTGCGCGCCGGAGTGCGGCTGGACGTTGGCGTGCTCGGCGCCGAACAGGGCCTTGATCCGGTCGATCGCGATCTGCTCGACCACGTCGACGTGCTCGCAGCCACCGTAGTAGCGGCGGCCGGGGTAGCCCTCGGCGTACTTGTTGGTCAGGACCGAACCCTGGGCCTCCATGACCGCCACCGGGGCGAAGTTCTCGGAGGCGATCATCTCCAGGGTGGTCTGCTGGCGGTGCAGCTCGGCGTCGACCGCGGCGGCGATCTCCGGGTCGAGGGCGTGCAGGGACTGGTTCAGAACCGTCATGGTGGGGTCTTCCCGGGAGGAGAGAAGGAGAGCCGCACGCGGCGCCCCCGCGGGGGCGGCGACGGGCGACGGGAGGGCGAAGCCGGTGGGCGCGGGGCGGCCGCCGCGCTGCGGCCGCCCCGACGGGTGGCTCAGGCCGAGGGGTTGGTGAGCGCGGTGTACTCGTCCGCGCTCAGCAGCTCGTCGGTGGACTCGACGCGCACCTTGAACAGCCAGCCGCCGTCGAAGGGCTCGCCGTTCACCAGGGCGTTGTCGTCCAGGACGGCCTGGTTGACCTCGGTGATCTCGCCGGTCACCGGCGAGTAGAGGTCGCTCACCGACTTGGTGGACTCCAGCTCACCGCAGGTCTCACCGGCGGTCACGGTGTCGCCGACCTCGGGCAGCTGCACGTAGACGATGTCACCGAGGGCGTCGGCCGCGTGCTTGGTGATGCCGACCGTGGAGACGCCGTCCTCGGCGACGGTCAGCCACTCGTGCTCCTTGGTGTACTGCAGGTGCTGGGGGTTGCTCATGACGTCATTCTCCAGGATGGGAAGCGGGTACGACGAAGCGGCCCGGTGGGCGGGCATGCCTCGGGAAGGGGAAGGGGTCAGCGGGCGCGCTTGTAGAACGGCAGCGCCACGACCTGGACGGGCTCGTGCTTGCCGCGCACGTCCACCGCGACGGTGGTGCCGGGGGCGGCGTGCGCCGCGTCCACGTAGGCGATCGCGATCGGCTTGCCCAGGGTGGGGGAGGGGGCGCCGGAGGTGATCCGGCCGATCGGCTCGCCGTCGGCGGAGACCACGCTGTACTCGGCGCGCGGGACGCGCTTGCCCTCGGAGACCAGGCCGACCAGCACCCGCGGCGGGTTGGCCTCGGCCGCGGCGGCGGCCTTCTCCAGTGCCTTGCGGCCGATGAACGCGCCCTCGTTGGTGGTCTTGTCGAAGCGGACGACCCGGCCCAGGCCGGCGTCGAACGGGGTCAGCTCGGTGGACAGCTCGTGGCCGTACAGCGGCATGCCGGCCTCCAGGCGCAGCGTGTCGCGGCAGGAGAGACCGCACGGGACCAGGCCGCGGTCGGCGCCGGCCGCGGTCAGCGACTGCCAGATCTGCTCGGCGTCGCCCGGGTGGCAGAAGATCTCGAAGCCGTCCTCACCGGTGTAGCCGGTGCGGGCGAGCAGCACGTCGCGGCCGGCCACCTGGGCCGGGAGGATCGCGTAGTACTTCAGGCCGGGCAGGTCGGCGTCGGTGGTGTCGGCCAGGATGCCGGTGGCCTCCGGGCCCTGCACGGCGATCAGCGCGTAGGTGTCGCGGTCGTCGGTGACGACGGCGTCGAAGCCCTTGGCGCGGGCGATCAGCTCGTCCAGCACCAGCTGGGCGTTGGAGGCGTTGGCGACGACCAGGAACGCGTCCTCGCGCAGGCGGTAGACGATCAGGTCGTCCAGGATGCCGCCGTCCTCGGCACAGATCATGGTGTAGCGGGCGCGCAGCACGCCGAGCGCGGAGACGAAGCCGACCAGCGCGTGGTCCAGCATCTCGCCGGCCTGCGGGCCGGTGACGGTGATCTCGCCCATGTGGGAGAGGTCGAAGAGGCCGGCCCTGGTGCGGACGGCGAGGTGTTCCTCGCGCTCGCTCCCGTAGCGCAGCGGCATGTCCCAGCCGGCGAAGTCGGTCATGGTCGCGCCGAGGGCGCGGTGCAGCGCGTCGAGCGCGGTCAGGCGGAGGGACGACATGGCCAGGAACTCCTCGGTCGGGGCACTCAGGGGTGCACGCGCCGGAGCCGGCCCTGCTCGGGACCGACCCTGCGCGCGGGCATGCGGCGGCTGGGCCTCCCCATCTGTCGTCGAACCTGAGAGCTTCACCGCGCGCTGTCCTACGGGAACAGCATGGCGGCTTGCACCGTGGGTGGGCGTACGGCAGGGCCGTGCGCCGCTTTCCAGATGTGCCTAACCCGTGCGGTAGGGGTGCCTGAGAGATTCCGGGGAGGACTTGCTCCTTCGGCGCCGGCTGTGCCACCAGACGGGGCACTCCGGACTCTCCCGCGCGGGTTCGAGCGGCCGGTATGGAGTTAGGGGCCTCGGTGGGAATACACCCGAGACGCGGACATCATGGCACGTCCGCCCGGATGAGGGGAGAGGGGGAGGGGCCGGGCCGGGGGATCCGGCCACCGGGGAGCCCGGCGCCGGGGCGCTCCGGAGCAGGGCCGGGGCGGTGCCCGCTAGGCTGCGGGCGTCGGCGAGCGGAGGGCGGTACAGCGGCGCATGGGGAACCCGGTGGAGCAGCAGCAGGGGTGGGGCGGCCAGGAGCCGGTGCCGCCGGGCGGCGGATGGCCGGCCAACGAGCTGGAGCAGGTGCTCACCGCCGCGCTCGGTGATCCGGGGGCGACCCCCCGGGTGATCGAGGTGCTGGCCCGCAGCCAGGTGTGGATCCCGCTGCCGGCCGGCGGCGACCCGCAGGGGCAGTCGCTGGACCTCCCGGTCGTCGAGCTGGCCGGCGACCCGTACGTGCCGGTGTTCTCCTCGCAGGAGGTGTTCGTCCAGCAGGCGCCGGGGATGGCCTTCGCGGTCGCGCCGATGTGGGAGTTCGCCCGGGGCCTGCCGCTGGGCGTGGGGGTCGCGGTCAACCCGGAGGCGGCGGTGGGCATCCCGGTGCCGCCGGAGGGCGTGGCCGAACTGCGCCGCGGGCCGCGCGAGGACCGCTGGGAGGCCGGGGACGCGCCGTCCGGCGGCCGGGTGGCGCTGCGCGAGCCGGTGCCGGGCGAGGACCCGGAGCCGTTCCTGGCCGCCTGCCGGAACGAGCTGTTCGCCCTGCCGGGGGTGTTGACCGCACGGCGGGCACTGGCCAGTGTGGAGGGCGAGCCCACCGTGATGTTCGTGGGCGTCCAGCTCGATCCGTCGGCCCCGGCCGACCCGGGGGCGGTCAACGAGGCGCTGGGGCGCGCGCTGGGAACCGCGCCGCTGCCCGGCGGCGTCCACCTCGTACTGCTCGACCTCGCGGACGACCCGGTGGTCGACTGGATGCTGAACCGGGTCGCCCCTTTCTACGCGCGGGGTTGATCCGGCCCCCGGCCGCGGTCGGGCGGGGGAGCGGTGCGCACCCTGGCACGTCGGCGTGGCGGTGGTCGGCGGCGCCCCATAGGGTGCGTCCTGGCGGCCGCGGGGCCGCCGGTGGCAGACGAGGAACGAAGAGGCGCAGCGAGGTGGGCGCATGAGTGCGGGAGCGGTAGCGGGCGGTGCACCGGGGCCCTGGGGCCAGGCACCCACCGGACGTCCGGATCAGGGCGCGCTGGAGCGCGCCCTGCGCGAGGTGGCGCCGGAGCGCTACGAGGCGTACGAGACGCTGCTGCACGCGCTGGCCGAGGGGCAGGTCTGGATGCTCCTCTGGCACGGTACGCCGGGCAGCGCGGACGCCCAGTACGGGAACATGGAGATCAGCGGCCACGGCTACGCGCCGGCCGTGACCTCGCCCGAGCAGTTGACGGCGTCCGGCTGGGCCCGGGCGCACGAGGTGATCTCCGGCCGGGAGATCGCCGCCTCGCTGTTCCGGACCCGCTGGGGGCTCTGGCTGAACCCGCACGCGCCGGGTGGCGGTGTCGGGGTGCCCTGGGCGGACCTGCGCCGGGTCGCGGCGGGGCTGGACCGGCTGCCGGCCGGTCCGTTGAAGCTGAGCGAGCCGCAGGTGCCGGCGCAGCAGTTCTTCGCGCTGCTGGAGCGCCAGGCGGTCGAGGTGCGGGCGGTGCGGGCGCTGCGCCGGGCCTGGGTGCGCCCGACGGTGGGCGAGCCGTACCTGGCCATCGGCCTGGAGCTGTACGAGAGTTCGCCGCCCACGGTGGAGGCCGTGCGGGCGCTGATGCAGCGGGCGATCGCGGTCGCGCCGGAGGGCCTGGCCGTCTCGACGGTGGCGATGGCGGACGAGTTCGACCCGGTGGCGCTCTGGATGCGGGCCAACGCGCGCCCGTTCTACGACCGGGAGGCGGCCGGGACGGGCCGCCCGCAGGGGCCGTACCCGCCGGTGCCGCCGCCGCCCTACGCCTCGCAGCAGGGGCCCGGCTACGGCTACGGCACGCACCCGCCCGCGCCGGGCTGGCCGGGGCAGCAGCAGCCGCCCCAGCAGCCGTGGCCCGGCTACCCCGGGCGCTGAGCCGCCAAACGCAATAGCAACTTTCCTTTTCCGGAACCGGTCTGACGACAAGTCAGGCCGGTTCCGACGTTTTCCGGACGAACTTCCCGAAGTCGGTGGCCATCATCTTGACATGGCTGTTACAGCTGTGTGAAGAGGGATATACCGGGGATCAGGGAGGTGCATGGGCGCAGATCACAGTTGGGCATCTGTCGGTTGTCAGGGCTGGCGCAAGCCAGTTCGGATGGCAGAGAGTTCTGCAACAGCCGCCGCGCGTGGTTGGCGCCTCACAAAGGCGAACGCGCTGACGGACCGCAATATCCACGTGATGCCCATGCCGCGTGGCAGCAGTACTGAGCACGCCGTACCGCTGGGAACACCGCACTCCGTATGCCCGCACGTCCGCACCAGCCGTACCGCCGATCCCGGCGTCCGGCACCCGTGGGCCGGCCACCGTCGGCGAGGGGACCGAACTGACCATGACCGCACCCGTCAAGACCGCCGGCAACGCTCCGGAGGCAGCAGCCGCCGCGAGCCCGGCCAACAAGATCGAGGGCCGCTCGCTCGGCCGGATCGCCTGGACCCGCTTCAAGCGGGACAAGGCCGCCGTCGCAGGCGGCGTCGTCGTGATCCTGCTGATCCTGCTCGCCGTGCTGGCCAAGCCGATCGAATCGGTCTTCGGCCTCGACCCCGACGCGCTCAACCAGGACCTGCTGGACGCCAACCTCGGCGGCCTGCCGCTGGGCGACTGGGGCGGGATGAGCTGGGACCACCCGCTCGGTGTCGACCCCCTGCAGGGCCGTGACCTGCTCTCCCGCGTCATCGAGGGCTCCTGGGTCTCCCTGCTGGTCGCCTTCGGTGCGACCCTCCTGTCCAACACCATCGGCACCGTGCTCGGCGTGATGGCCGGCTACTACGGCGGGTGGGTGGACACCCTGATCAGCCGGGTGATGGACGTCTTCCTCGCCTTCCCGCTGCTGCTCTTCGCCATCGCGATCTCCGCCTCGCTCCAGGGCGGCGCGTTCGGCCTGCACGGCCTCCCGCTGCACATCGCCGTGCTGATCTTCGTGATCGGCTTCTTCAACTGGCCCTACATGGGCCGGATCGTGCGCGGCCAGACCCTCTCGCTGCGCGAGCGCGAGTTCGTCTACGCGGCCCGCAGCCTCGGCGCACGGGGTCCGTTCATCCTCTTCAAGGAGCTCCTGCCGAACCTGGTCGGTCCGATCCTGGTCTACTCGACCCTGCTGATCCCGACCAACATCCTCTTCGAGGCGGGCCTCAGCTTCCTCGGCGTCGGCATCCAGGCACCCCAGGCCTCCTGGGGCGGGATGCTCAACGACGCGATCCAGTACTACCAGGTGGACCCCCAGTACATGGTGGTCCCCGGTATGGCGATCTTCCTGACGGTGCTCGCCTTCAACCTGCTCGGCGACGGGCTCCGTGACGCCCTCGATCCCAAGAGCAACTGACCCAGCGTCAGGACCCTCCGTTCGGCCACCACTTCCTCAAGGGGTTGATCCCACCCATGCGCAGGTCCCGTACCGTCGCACTGACCGCCGCAGCTGCCGCCGCGGTCCTGGTCGTCACCGGCTGTTCGTCGAGCTCCAAGAGCGACGACGCCAAGCCCACCGCCACCGGTGGCTCCGCGGCCGGCGGTGCCTCCGGCGCCGACGCGGCCACCAAGGGCATCGTCAACGCCTCGGACAAGAAGGGCGGCACCGTCACGTACGAGATGCGTGGCACGCCGGACTCCCTGGACCCGGGCAACACGTACTACGCGTACATCTACAACTTCTCCCGCCTGTACGGGCGTCCGCTCACCACCTTCCAGCCGGACGGCCAGAAGCTCGTCCCGGACCTGGCCGAGTCGCTCGGCCAGGCCAGCGCGGACGGCCTGTCCTGGACGTACAAGCTGCGCGCGGGCCTGAAGTACGAGGACGGCACGCCGATCACGTCCAAGGACGTCAAGTACGCGGTGCTGCGCTCCAACTACGCGCCGGAGGTCAACTCCAACGGCCCGACGTACTTCAAGGAGATGCTGGTCGACAACGAGACGCCGTACCAGGGTCCGTACAAGGACAAGGAAGGCGACCTCAAGTCCATCGAGACGCCGGACGACCAGACCATCGTCTTCCACCTGAAGCACGCCTTCGCGGACTTCGACTACCTGGTCTCCGCCCCGCAGACGGTGCCGGTCCCGAAGGACAAGGACACCGGCTCCAACTACGTGAAGCACGTCATCTCCTCGGGCACCTACAAGTTCGAGAGCTACGAGGACGGCAAGCAGGCGGTCCTGGTCCCGAACACCAACTGGGACAAGAGCACCGACCCGATCCGCAAGCAGCTGCCGGACAAGATCGTGCTCAAGATGAACATCGAGCAGTCCACGATCGACAAGGACCTGCTCGCCGGGAACGCCCAGGTCGACCTGGTCGGCGCCGGCGTCGACCAGCAGACCCAGGCGAAGATCCTCCAGGACCCGAAGCTCAAGGCCTCCACCGACAACGCCTACGGCGGCCGTCTGGTCTACACCGCGATCAACTCCAAGGTCGCGCCGTTCGACAACGTCGAGTGCCGCAAGGCCGTCCAGTACGCCATCGACAAGGTCTCGGTGCAGACCGCGATCGGCGGCCCGATCCGCGGCGCGGTCGCCAACACCGTGCTGCCGCCGGACATCCCGGGTCACGAGGACTTCAACACCTACCAGACCAAGGACAACAAGGGCGACGAGGCCAAGGCCAAGGACGCCCTGAAGGCCTGCGGCAAGCCCGGCGGCTTCGACACCGTCATCACCGCGCGCACCGAGCGCGGCCCGGAGATCGCCGCCGCGACCTCGATCCAGGCCGCGCTGAAGAAGGTCGGGATCAACGCCGAGATCCAGCAGTACCCGCAGGGCAAGTACCTCTCCGACCACGTCGGTGTCCCGGCGTTCAACAAGGAGAAGAACGTCGGCCTGATGATGATGCAGTGGGGCTCCGACTGGCCGACCGGCTACGGCTTCCTGCAGCAGATCGTCGACGGCCGCTCGATCAAGGCCTCCGGCAACAGCAACCTCGCCGAGCTGAACGACCCCGAGGTCAACAAGCTGATCGACGACGCCGCGGTCAACACCGACAAGGCGGCCCGCGAGAAGATCTACGCCCAGATCGACAAGAAGGTCATGGACGCGGCCGTCTACGTCCCGCTGACCTACTTCAAGGTCTTCCTGTACCGCCCGGACAGCGCGACCAACCTCGTCTCCACGCCGGCCTTCTCGGGTGAGTACGACTACCTGAACATCGGCACCACCAAGTAAGAGCCTGGCTCCGCATCCCTGAAGGCAGGTGAAGGCAGCGGCGCCCGCCGTCGTCCGGAGGATCCCGGACGACGGCGGGCCGCCGGAGCCGCCCAACTGTGTTTGCCTACATCATCCGCAGGACGCTGGCCGCCGCGGTGCTGCTGCTGGTGGTCAGCGCGGTCACCTTCGCGATCTTCTTCCTGCTCCCGCGTCTGGCCGGCGAGACCACCGACCAGCTCGCCGCCCAGTACATCGGGAAGAACCCGTCCCCCGAGGCGATCGCGGCGGTCAAGAAGAACCTCGGTTTCGACCAGCCGCTGTACACCCAGTACTGGAACTTCCTGAAGGCGCTGGTCGCCGGTGCCGAGTACAACTTCGGCCCTGACCCCGCCACCTGCCACGTGCCGTGCTTCGGCTACTCGTTCAAGAACCACCTGGAGGTCTGGCCGGAGCTCACCAAGCGCATCCCGGTCACCATCTCCCTGGCCATCGGCGCCGCCGTCATCTGGCTCGTCTCCGGCGTCACCACCGGCGTGATCTCCGCGCTCAAGCCGAAGTCGATCTTCGACCGGCTCTCCATGGGCGTCGCCCTGGCGGGCGTCTCGCTGCCGGTCTTCTTCACCGGTGCGCTGCTGCTCACGCTCTTCAGCTACGAGTGGCCGATCCTGGACAACCTCCAGTACACCAACTTCACCGACGACCCGCTGATGTGGGCGCGCAACCTGATCCTGCCGTGGATCTCCCTCGCCTTCCTGTACTCCGCGCTCTACGCCCGGCTCACCCGCGCGGGCATGCTGGAGACGATGAGCGAGGACTACATCCGCACCGCCCGGGCCAAGGGCCTGGCCGAGCGGAAGGTGGTCGTCCGGCACGGCCTGCGGGCCGCGCTCACCCCGGTCGTCACCATCTTCGGCATGGACCTCGGCCTGCTCCTCGGTGGCGCGCTCATCACCGAGCAGGTCTTCTCGCTCCAGGGCGTCGGCTTCTTCGCGGTCTCCGCGATCAAGGACAACGACCTGCCGAAGATCCTCGGCGTCACCCTGCTCGCCGCGTTCTTCATCGTCCTGTGCAACCTCGTGGTTGACCTCCTGTACGCCCTTGTCGACCCCCGGGTGAGGCTGTCGTGACCGAGCTCCAGAAGACCGCGGCACCCGAGGCCGCCCCGACCGGGTCCGCCCCGACGGGGGACGCCTTCCTCTCCGTCCGGGACCTGCGGATCCACTTCGACACCGACGACGGCCTGGTCCGCTCGGTCGACGGGGTCAGCTTCGACCTCAGCAAGGGGCGGACCCTCGGCATCGTCGGCGAGTCCGGCTCCGGCAAGTCCGTCACCTCGCTCGGCATCATGGGCCTGCACCGCTCCAAGCGGGCCCGGATCGGCGGCGAGATCTGGCTGGACGGCGAGGAACTGGTCGCGGCCGGCCCGGACCGGGTCCGCCAGCTGCGCGGCCGCCAGATGGCGATGATCTTCCAGGACCCGCTCACCGCGATGCACCCGTACTACACGGTCGGGCAGCAGATCGTCGAGGCCTACCGGGTGCACCACCCGCGGGCCACCAAGAGGCAGGCGCGGGCCCGCGCGGTCGAGATGCTCGACCGGGTCGGCATCCCGCAGCCCGACCGCCGGGTCGACGACTACCCGCACCAGTTCTCCGGCGGCATGCGCCAGCGCGCGATGATCGCCATGGCCCTGGTCAACGACCCCTCGCTGCTGATCGCCGACGAGCCCACCACCGCCCTGGACGTCACCGTCCAGGCGCAGATCCTGGACCTCATCCGCGACCTCCAGGAGGAGTTCGGCTCCGCCGTCATCATCATCACCCACGACCTCGGGGTGGTCGCCGAGCTCGCCGACGACATCCTCGTCATGTACGGCGGCAAGTGCGTCGAACGCGGCCCGGCCGAGACCCTCTTCGACGCGCCCGAACACCCCTACACCTGGGGCCTGTTGGGCTCGATGCCGCGCCTCGACCGGGAGCTCCAGGACCGGCTCGTCCCGGTCCGGGGCACCCCGCCCAGCCTCATCAACGTGCCGTCCGGCTGCGCCTTCCACCCGCGCTGCCCGTACGCCGAGCTGACCGGCGGGCGCTCGGCCGGCGAGGTCCCGGTGCTCACCGAGGCCGCGGTCGGACACCACGCCGCCTGCCACCTCGCGACCGCCGACCGGCACCGCATCTTCACCGAAGAGATCGCGCCCCGACTGTGAGCCCCGCCCCGTACCACCTCTCTGGAGAGAACCGATGACGGACACTCAGGCGGCGGCCATCCCTTCTCCCGCACCCGCCCCCGACCGGGAGCCGCTGCTCCGGGTGGCCGGCCTGACCCGGCACTTCCCGATCCACGGCGGCCTGCTGCGACGCCAGACCGGCGCCGTCCGCGCGGTCGACGGCATCGACTTCACGGTCAACGCCGGTGAGACCCTGGGCGTCGTCGGCGAGTCCGGCTGCGGCAAGTCCACGATGGGCCGGCTGGTCACCCGGCTCGACGAACCCACCGGCGGGACGATCGAGTTCGAGGGCACCGACATCACCCACCTGGGCGTCGGCGCGATGCGGCCGCTCCGCCGTGACATCCAGATGATCTTCCAGGACCCGTACTCCTCGCTGAACCCCCGGCACACCGTCGGCACCATCGTCAGCGCGCCGTTCCGGCTGCAGAAGGCCGAGCCGGCCGGCGGGGTGAAGCAGGCCGTCCAGGACCTGCTGGAGCTCTGCGGACTCAGCCCCGAGCACTACAACCGCTACCCGCACGAGTTCTCCGGCGGCCAGCGCCAGCGCATCGGCATCGCCCGGGCGCTCGCCCTGCGGCCCAAGATGATCGTCGCGGACGAACCGGTCTCCGCCCTGGACGTCTCCATCCAGGCGCAGGTGGTCAACCTGCTGGACGACCTCCAGCAGGAACTCGGCCTGACCTACCTGATCATCGCGCACGACCTCTCGGTGGTCCGGCACGTCTCCGACCGGGTCGCGGTCATGTACCTCGGCAAGATCGTCGAGATCGCCGACCGGGACTCGCTCTACAGCCGCCCGATGCACCCCTACACCAACGCCCTGATGTCCGCGGTGCCGGTGCCCGACCCCCGCCGCAAGCAGCGCGCCGGGCGTGAGCGGATCCTGCTCAAGGGCGACGTGCCGTCCCCGATCAACCCGCCCAGCGGCTGCCGGTTCCGCACCCGCTGCTGGAAGGCCCAGGACGTCTGCGCGAGCCAGGAGCCGCCGCTCGTCGCGCTGGAGTCCGGGCACCAGGTGGCCTGCCACTTCCCCGAGAACGCTCCCGGGTCCGCTGCCGCGGCCGCCCCCGGGACCGCCCCGTCGGGCGGACCGGTGCCCGTCTCCGGGTGAGGCCCGGGCCGCCCGCGGAACGGCGGAGGCCGTCCCGCACCGTCCGTCCGGAGCTCCGGGCTCCGGACGGACGGTGCGCGGAGGTCCGGACCATCGGGTCCATAGTGGTCCGGTGACCTCGCAGATCTTCCCCTCCGACGTGCAGCAGTCGCTGGACCTCGTCGGCATCTTCGTCTTCGCCCTCTCCGGAGGGCTGCTCGCCGTCCGCAAGAACATGGACATCTTCGGCATCTGTGTGCTGGCCGAGGTCACCGCACTGGGCGGCGGGGTGATGCGCGACCTCGTGATCGGCGCCACCCCGGTCGCCGCCTTCAGCAACCTCGGCTACTTCGTCACCCCGCTGGCCGCTGGGCTGGTCGTCTTCTTCCTGCACCCCGAGGTCGAACGGATCAACCGCGCCGTGCAGACCCTCGACGCGCTCGGCCTCGGCCTGTTCTGCGTCACCGGGACCGCCAAGGCGCACGACTACGGGCTCGGAGCCGTCGCGGCCGTCGCGCTCGGCATGGTGACCGCGGCGGGCGGCGGCGTCATGCGCGACCTGCTCGCCGGGGAGATCCCCTCCCTGCTCCGCTGGGACCGGGAGATCTACGCCGTGCCCGCCCTGGTCGGCTCGGCGCTGGTCGCCGTCCTCATCGCCCTCGACCGGCTGACCGCCCTCACCGGCACCGCCGCCGCCCTGACCGCCTTCCTGCTCCGGATGCTCGCCCTCAAGTACGGCTGGCGCGCACCGCGGGCCTGGCACCGCAACGGTTCTCGCACCAGCGAGGAGTAGGCGAACCGCCGTACGCCAGCGAGATCGCCTCGACCGTGCAGAGCAGCTCCGGCACCAGCCGCACCAGCTCGGCGGGCGACACCCGGTCGGTCGGCGCCGAGACCGCGCAGGCCGCCACGGCCCGCCGGTCGCTGCCGGCCACCGGCGCGGCGACGCAGGTGACCGCCTCCCGGTGCTCGGCCGACTCGGCGGCCCAGCCCCGGCGGCGGACCGCGGCCAGGTCGGCGGAGAGCTCCGCCTCGGGCAGGCCGTCCCCGGGCAGCCCGGCCAGCAGCACCCGGCCGATCGCCGTCCCGGCCGCCGGGGCGCGCCGCCCGATCCTGGTCGGCCGCCCGGCCTCGCCGTCCCACCGGCCCGCCAACTCGTCCAGGTACAGCACCTCGCCGTCCTGCAGCACCGCCAACTGCACGGTGCAGCCGGAGCGCTCGGCGAGGGCCGCCAGGTACGGCGCGGCCACCTGGCGGACGTCGATCTCCTCCAGGGCCCGGTTCGCCAGCGACAGCACCTTGCCGCCCAGCCGGTAGCGACGGTCGGACTGCCGGTGGACGAAGCCGTGCTCCTCCAGCGTGCGCAGCAGCCGCAGCGCGGTCGACTTGTGCACCCCGATCGAGGTGGCGGCCTGTTCGAGGGAGACCGGGCCGTCGCCGAGCGACCCGAGCAGGGTCAGCGCACGATCGACAGACTGCGACATTCCGCCCCGTCCTGTTCCGTCCGGCCGCATTGCGGTGGCCGTCAGGCTAACCGTTCGAGGCGGGTGCCCCCTACCGGGCCCCGGTCGCCCGGCACCCCCGCCGTCCGGGTCTGCCCCTCCGCCCGCCGCCGGACCCGCCCGTCCGACTGCCCGCCCGGGCACGGCGGGTCACCGGCCGCCCGGGAGCGGCGGTCGGTGGCCGGATCGGTACGGTGGGCGGATCGGCCGCCGGACCGCACACCGGGGGCCCTCTACAATCGGATGGTTATGCCATACCTGGACCATGCGGCGACCACGCCGATGCTGCCCGAGGCGATCGCCGCGATGACGGCGCACCTGGGGGTCGTCGGCAACGCCTCCTCCCTGCACGCGGCCGGCCGCCGGGCCCGCCGCGTCGTCGAGGAGTCCCGCGAGTCGCTGGCCGACTCGCTCGGCGCCCGGCCCAGTGAGATCGTCCTCACCGCCGGCGGCACCGAGTCCGACAACCTGGCCGTCAAGGGCCTGTACTGGGCCCGCCGGGGGGCCGACCCGGCCCGCACCCGGGTGCTCTGCAGCCCCGTCGAGCACCACGCGGTGCTGGACGCCGTGCACTGGCTCGCCGAGCACGAGGGCGCCACCGTCGACTACCTGCCGGTGGACGGCCTCGGCCGGGTGCACCCGGCGGCGCTGCGCGAGGCGGTCGAACGCGACCCGGCCTCGGTCGCGCTCGTCACCGTCATGTGGGCCAACAACGAGGTCGGCACCGTCCAGCCGGTCGCCGAACTCGCCGCCGTGGCCGCCGAGTACGGCATCCCGATGCACGCCGACGCGGTCCAGGCGCTCGGTCAGGTCCCGGTGTCCTTCGCGGACTCGGGGCTCACCGCGCTCACCGTCACCGGCCACAAGATCGGCGGACCGTTCGGCATCGGCGCCCTGCTGCTCTCCCGCGGGGCGACGCCCGTCCCGCTGCTGCACGGCGGCGGCCAGGAACGCGACGTCCGCTCCGGCACCCTTGACGCACCCGCCGCCGCCGGCTTCGCGGCTGCCGCGGGAATCGCCGTCGAACGCCGCGCCGAGCACGCCGGCACGCTCGGCGCACTGCGGGACGACCTGGTCGCCGAGGTGCTGGCCGGGGTCCCGGACGCGGTGCTCAACGGCGACCCGGCGGCGGACGGACGGCTCCCCGCCAACGCGCACTTCTCCTTCCCCGGCTGCGAGGGCGACGCACTGCTGATGCTGCTCGACGCCCAGGGCATCGAGTGCTCCACCGGCTCGGCCTGCTCGGCCGGCGTCCCGCAGCCCAGCCACGTCCTGCTGGCGATGGGCGTCGACCCGCTGCTCGCCCGGGCCTCGCTCCGCTTCTCGCTCGGCCACACCTCCACCCGGGAGGACGTCGCCGCCCTCACCGGGGCCATCGGCCCGGCCGTCCACCGCGCCCGCAACGCCGGTCTCGCGGCCGTCCGGCGCTGAGGAAAACCCCGGCGGAATGCCGGACGGCACCACGTACGCTTGGACTCATCATGACTGACTTCCCGGGTGCTCCGACCGCTCCGTCCCCCACCGGCCGCCTGCGCGTGCTCGCGGCGATGTCCGGCGGGGTGGACTCCGCCGTCGCCGCGGCCCGCGCCGCCGAGGCCGGACACGAGGTGACCGGCGTGCACCTGGCACTCTCCAGCAACCCGCAGTCCTTCCGTACCGGCGCCCGCGGCTGCTGCACCATCGAGGACTCCCGGGACGCCCGCCGGGCCGCCGACGTGATCGGCATCCCGTTCTACGTCTGGGACCTCGCCGAGCGGTTCCGCGAGGACGTGATCGACGACTTCGTCGCCGAGTACGCGGCCGGGCGCACCCCCAACCCCTGCCTGCGCTGCAACGAGAAGATCAAGTTCGCCGCGCTGCTGGACAAGGCGGTCGCGCTCGGCTTCGACGCCGTCTGCACCGGCCACTACGCCCGGATCGTCGACCTGCCGGACGGCCGCCGCGAGCTGCACCGCGCGGTGGACGGCGCCAAGGACCAGTCCTACGTGCTCGGCGTGCTCGACGCCGACCAGCTCGCCCACTCGCTCTTCCCGCTCGGCGACACCACCAAGGACGTCATCCGCGAGGAGGCCGAACGGCGCGGCCTGGCCGTCGCCAAGAAGCCCGACAGCCACGACATCTGCTTCATCGCGGACGGCGACACCCAGGGCTTCCTCGCCCGGCACCTCGGCACCGCGACCGGCGACATCCTCGACGCCGACGGCACCAAGCTCGGCGAGCACGACGGCGCGTACGGCTTCACCATCGGCCAGCGCAAGGGCCTGCGGATCGGCCGCCCGGCCGCGGACGGCAAGCCGCGCTACGTCCTCGACATCTCGCCGGTGAACAACACCGTCACCGTCGGCCCGGTCGAGGGCCTGGACGTCACCGCGCTGACCGCGATCCGTCCGCGCTGGTGCGGCGACGAGGCACCCGCGGAGGGGCGCTACACCGCCCAGCTGCGCGCCCACGGCGAGGAGGTCCCGGTCGCCGCCTCGGTCGCCGACGGCGAACTCCGCGTCCGCCTCGACACCCCGGCCCGCGGCATCGCCCCGGGCCAGGCGGTCGTGCTCTACGACGGCACCCGCGTGGTCGGCTCCGCCACCATCGCCACGACGGAGCGCCCGGCCGTCAACGCCTGAGCACACGACGGTCGGGCCCGTCCAGCCAGGCCCACTGCCGCTCCGCCGTGACCGTCAGGCCGAACCGGCCGGGGGGCGGCCGGCCGTTGTCGAGCCACCAGCGGTGGGCCTCCTCGACCTCGTCCCAGAGCCGGCGAGGGCCGTACTGCCACGCGGTGCCGTCCTCGACGGCGGCCCAGGAACGGGCGTCGGTGGTCGCCACCCACAGCCGGGCGCCGTCCTCGTCCCAGGCGGTCCACACGGTCCCCAGCCGCAGCCCGAGCGCGAAGCGGGCCTCCCACTCGTCTCCCGTGACCCGCCACGGGGACAGCACGGTCCGGCGTTCTTCGGGGACGTGCTCGTCGCGGACGACGTCGCGGAAGATCCGCAGATCCTGCCGCTGGGTGCGCATCAGCATGAATGCCGAGTGCGGGGCGAACCGGCCCTGCGCACGGCCCCGTTCGACGGTGAGCCTGAGAAGACCCCAGCAGAGCATGGGGTTGTCCCAGGGAGTGAGGACGATGCCGCCCGGCCTGGTCTGTTCGATCCACGCCCACGGGACCCGTCGGACCGAGCAGGTCGAGATGATCCGGTCGTACGGCAGTCGACGGTGCCGGCCGAGGGAGCCGTCCCCGCAGATCACGTCGACGGTCAGGCCGGCCGCGTTCAGGGAGGTCTGCGCCTGCCGGGCGACCCGGGGGTCGATCTCGATCGAGGTGACGCCTCCGGGGCCGAGGCGGTGGGCGAGGAGCGCGGCGTTCCAACCGGTACCGGTGCCGATCTCCAGGACGTGCATGCCGGGGCGGACATCGAGGTCGCGGAGCATCCGGACGACGATCGAGGGGGCGGAGGCCGAGGAGGAGGGCCAGGCCTCGGTGGGGTCGGGCGGTTCGGCGCCGTCGTTGACCTGGGTGACGATCGGCACGTCCGCGCAGGCGGCATCGAACCAGCGGTCGTGGTCGGTCCGGAGGTCGCACGGCTCGTAGCCGCCTCGGCCGTCGTCCAACCAGACCCGCTCCGGGAGGAAGCGGTGGCGGGGGACTGCCGTGATCGCTTCCTGCCACTCGCGGGGGACGGGGCCGCCGAGCGCTTCGCCGGCGGCCCGGAGCAGGCCGCGGGCGGCGGCCTGCTCCGGGTGGTGAGGGGAGTCCGTCACTTCTTGTCGTCGTCCTTCCGGTGCTTCGGCTCGGGTGCGGGCCGCGCGCCGTCGGGGGACGGCTTGTCCGTGCCGGGGTCCTTCTTGCCCCCGTGCTTCCCGCCGCTGTCCTTGTCGGTTCCCCAGGCCATGGGTCCTCCTCGTGTTGTGGTGGTGATCGGGTTGTGGCTACCGGTCCGGAGGGCGCGGCGTGGGCGGATTCGCCGGCTTCGGTCGGGGTGGCTTCGGTTCGGGCGCGGGCATGGCGGTGCTCCTTTCTGTGCGAGGGGAGAGCGGTCCGGCTTCAGCGGGCGCGGTCGATCAGCACCAGGGCACCGGCGACGACGTGGAGTGCGGCCGCGACCGACACCCCGTAGGCGGCCCAGACCCGAACGGGATCGTCGCCGGAAGGCGAGCCGCCCTCGGAACAGCGATCGTCGTCCGTCGACGGGCGGTTCATCGGGGGATCGAAAGGTCGGCGTGCACGACCTTTCCGAGTGCCTCGACGCTCACGCCCCATCTGCCCCGGGTCAGGCGGTTCACCAGGGTCAGGCCGCGGTGGCACTCCTCGTCCGGAGCGGCCTGGATCAGTACCGGCAGGGCACACGAGCCGTCCCGAACCGAGATCCGCACGGTCGTCCGCGAGATGACTCGGACGGTGACCGCCATCTGCTGCCGGCATCCGGTCTTCGCGGCATTGGCGACCAGCTCGCTCGCGACCAGCTCGGCCGTGTCGAGCAGTTGGTCCAGTGCCCATTCCGTCAGGGTCTCCCGGAGGAACCGGCGAGCCTGCCCCGCCGATTCCGGCAGGTAGGGCAGCAGGATCTCGGCTGAGGTCAGAAGGCGAGCCGGTCCGTCAGCAGGAGGCGCGTGAGCCTCAACCGACCTCTGTGGCATGGCAACTCCTCTGTGAACTGGCCCGCTCGGCAAGATGTTCGAGTGCCGGGTTCGGGAGGGATCCGAGCAATCGATGTCGCAGACTCCTGCATCAGGTCTACGATTTCCGAGCCACGCGCGGAATCTCTCCGTGTCCGAGACGCTACGCCGCGTAGTGCATCGTTTCGACGGGCCGTCAGTACGAGTTACCCGGCCGATCCAGGCCAGGGGGAGCCCCGATGGTTGCTCAATCTCAGGCAGGGCGAGGAACAACACCGACCGGGGGTCGGTCTTCGCCCGAGCGGGAGCTGGAGGGCGCGATCGCCGGCTATCTCTTCAAGGTCATTCGCGAGCAGATTCCCCGGACTCAGGAGGAGCTGGCGGAGGAGCTCGGAGTGGACAAGAGCACCGTCCAAGGGTGGGAGTCCGGACGGCGTCCGCTGTCGTCCACCAGAGCCGGAAACCTTGTAGCGATGCGCCGAAGACTGATCCTTCTCGGTGCTCCGTCGGCTCTGGTGGACATACTCGCTGTCGCGATGGACGCAGACCTCCTCCTGGGCGAGATTCTCAGGGCGGAACCGACCCGCGCTCGGGTTCGTGAGCACCCGCTGGCGGGATGGGTGCTCACGCGAGACACGACGCACATGATCGGCTGGGCGGTCAGCGGAGTTCTCCCCGGCGCCGTTGCTGCCTACTCGACGCTTCCGGCCGCGCGACGTGGGCCGGTCTCGTCGTCGCCCCTTCTGGACCCTGGGTCGAGGGCACGCTTCTTCCACAATCTCCGGACTGCTTCGGATGCCGCGGAGCGGGCTGGACCGGACGCGGCTCTCCTGCGTCGACAGGTCTGGTACCTCTCCGCGTACGACCGGGAATGGGATGCCGCGAACTGGTTCGACGGAATGCGTCGCAGAGGTGCACTGACTGCGACGGTTGACGGCTGGTCGCCGCAGTGGGCCGAGGCACGGTCGGTGGCAGCGGCCTTGGCTCGTCAAGGCGACGCGGCTCTGTTGAGGGAGTTCATCAACAGGTCGATTGTTGATCACGACCAGGCGGAGGCGGCCAACCTGAACTACTGGGCGCATTGGCTCGGCCTCGACCGTCGGGCTCAAACGGACGACTGCTTCATGGCTGAGCGCGACCGGCCGGCCTGGGATGCCTCGGCGCTCCTGCGGGAGCTCGCCGTACGGCTCGACCGGGCTGTCGAGTACACCGATCTATATGTTCATTCGGTTTGGGCTCTGATCCTTTCCCGCCGGAATCTGCTCGACTCCGATCCGTACGTGGCGCGGGAACTGGCCCGAAGAGTTGGTGTTCTGCTTGACGACGGACTTCTGCCTTCCGAGTCCCGGCGCAAGTTGGAGTCGGTGTACTACGGTCTCCGGGCAGGTGGCTACGGCGTGTGAGAGAGGGCGGCGATGGCAGAAGACGGGCAGGCGAAGGGCACCGCGGGGTACCTGTTCGAAGCAGGGATGCTCAAGAGGGCGAAGCGATCGGGCTGGTGGATCGCCGGAGTCAAGGATCCCGAGACGATTGCCGAACACTCCTTCCGCGTCGGTGTTGTCGGTGCGGTCCTCGCGATGATGGAAGGCGCCGATCCGGCGAAGGTCGCCCTGCTGTGTCTCTTCCATGACACGCAGGAGACCCGCGTCGGCGACATTCCGCACATCGGACGGCGATACGTCACCGCCGCGTCCAACGAGCGCGTCACTGCCGACCAGGTCAGTGCTGCCCACCCGGTTGTGGCCGCGGGAGTCCAGGCGATCGTCGAGGAGTACGAGAACGGCGAGAGCTTGGAGGTGGTCGTTGCACACGACGCCGACAAGCTCGAATGTCTGATCCAAGCCGTCGAGTACCGGGAGCAGGGCTACCGGAACGTCCAGCCCTGGATCGACAGCAGCCTCGGCAGCCTGAAGACCGACGCGGCCCGGCAACTCGCCGAGGCCTCGCTCACGATGACGTCGCTGGAGTGGCAGAAGACCTACCTTGGGTAGGCTGCCCACCCCTCCTCGAACCCCGGTGACATGACGGGAGGCGAGGAGACCGGCCCGCCGCCACTGCACTCCGTGTCCGTCGCAGGGGTGGTGGTGCGGGAGGACGGGCGGGTGCTGGCGATCCGCCGGGCGGACAACGGGGCGTGGGAGCCGCCGGGCGGGGTGCTGGAGCTGTCCGAGGCCGTCGAGGACGGGGTGCGGCGGGAGGTCTTCGAGGAGACGGGCATCAAGGTCGGTGTGGAACGGCTGACCGGCGTGTACAAGAACGTGACCCGCGGCATCGTCGCCCTGGTCTTCCGCTGCCGTCCGGAGGGCGGGACGGCGCGGCTCTCGGACGAGTCGACCGCCGTCGACTGGCTCACGCCGGCGGAGGTCTCCGACCGGATGGCCGAGGTGTACGCCGTGCGCGTGCTCGACGCGCTCCGGGACGGTGCCGCGCCCAGCATCCGTGATCACGACGGCCGGCGGGTGCTCGGGCGGTAGGGCGTCCCACCGGGGAGGAGGATCTCCGGACCGTGATAGACCGGACGCACTATGAACATCACTGTCTTCTGCTCCGCGTACTCGCTCGACGACCGCTACTCGGCTCCGGCCGCCGAGTTCGCCCGGCTGCTGGGGGAGGGCGGGCACACGCTGGTCTGGGGCGGTTCGAACGCCGGGCTGATGGGTCTGCTCGCGGACGGGGTGAAGGCCGCCGGGGGCCGGCTGGTCGGGGTCTCCGTCGAGTTCCTGAGGCACAAGGCGTACGACGGGGCCGACGAGCTGATCACCACCGCCGACCTCGCCGAGCGCAAGGCCCAGCTGCTGATGCGGGCCGATGCCGTGGTGGTGCTCGTCGGCGGCCTCGGCACGCTGGACGAGGTCACCGAGGTGCTGGAGCTGAAGAAGCACGCGCTGCACGACAAGCCGGTGGTCGTCCTGGACACCGAGGGCTTCTACGCGGGCCTGCGCACCCAGCTGGAGCGGATGGACGCCGAGGGCTTCCTGCCCCGCCCGCTGGGCGACCTGATCACCTTCGCCGGTACTCCGGCCGAGGTTTTCGAACAGCTCAAGTCCGGCGCCTGAGAGGATCGGCCCCATGGCTGCACATCTGATCACCGGCGCCGGCTCCGGCATCGGCGCCGTCCTCGCCGAACGCCTCGCGGAACGCGGGGACGACCTCTGGCTGCTGGCCCGCGACGCCCGCCGCGCCGCCGAGCTGCGCGAACGCTTCCCCGGGGCGCAGACCCTGGTCGGCGACCTCGGCACCCCGGCGAAGCTCTCCTGGGCCCTGGGGCACCAGGCACCGCCGATCGAACTCGACTCGCTGCTGCACGTCGCGGGCATCGTCGAGCTGGGCCCGGTCGGCGAACTGCCGGTCAAGGCCTGGCAGGACACCCTGAACGTCAACCTGGTCGCGCCCGCCGAGCTGACCCGTCTGCTGCTGCCCTCGCTGCGGCTGGTCAGGGGCCACGTCGTCTTCGTGAACTCCGGTGCCGGTCTGCGGGCCAGTGCCGACTGGTCGGCGTACGCGGCGAGCAAGCACGGCCTGAAGGCGCTCGCCGACTCGCTGCGCGCGGAGGAGCACGGGCACGGCGTCCGGGTCACCTCGGTCTACCCCGGCCGCACCGCCACGGCGATGCAGGTCAAGGTGCACCAGCAGGAGGGCAAGGAGTACGACGCCGGGCAGTGGATCGAGCCGGAGTCGGTGGTGAAGGCGATCCTGACCGCCCTCGACGTCCCGCGCGACGCCGAGATCACCGACATCACCGTCCGCCCCGGCCGCTGAGCCGCGACCGGCGGGGCGGGAGGTCGGCCGGTCCGACCTCCCGCCCCGGCGCACTAGGCTCGGGCGGGTGAGCAACGGACACCCCTTCCCCGACCTGGTCGGCGCCGCCACCGGCGTCGGATCGCTGCCCGGCACCGACGCCCGGGAGGCCGCCAGGACCTCCACCGGTGCGCTGGAGCACCTGCCGTTCCTCCCCGAACTGCCCGCGCGCGGGCCGGGCGCGGACATGATCGGACGCTCCGCCGGGATGCTGGTCGAGCTGTTCACGCAGACCGAGCCGAGCGGCTGGCGGTTCGCCGACCGCCCCGGCCGGGACACCCGCCGCGCCCACTCCTGGCTCGGCGAGGACCTGGACGCGCTGGAGGAGTACACCCAGGGCTACCGGGGACCGCTCAAGGTCCAGGCGGTCGGCCCGTGGACGCTGGCCGCGTCGATCGAGCTCAAGCACGGCGAGAAGGCGCTCGCCGACCGCGGCGCCTGCCGCGACATCGCCGCCTCGCTCACCGAGGGCCTCCGCCGCCACCTCGCCGACGTCCGCCGTCGCGTCCCCGGCGCCGAGGTCGTCCTCCAGCTCGACGAGCCCTCGCTGCCCGCCGTGCTGGCCGGCTCCGTGAAGACCGCCAGCGGCTTCCAGCGGCTGCGCTCGGTCGACCGGCAGGTCGCCGAGGAGGTCCTGCGCGAGGTGGTCCTCGGGCTGGACGCGCCGGTCGTGGTGCACTGCTGCGCGCCGCAGGTGCCGCTGCCGCTGCTGCGCCGCGCCGGGGTGGTCGGGGTCTCGCTGGACTTCTCGCTGCTGACCGAGCGTGAGGACGAGGAGCTGGGCGAGGCGATCGACGCGGGCACCGTGATCCTCGCCGGTGTCGTCCCCTTCACTGACCAGGGAGTGTCGGACGCGGCCGGTAGTGTCCAGGGTGTCAGGACGTTGTGGCGCAGGCTCGGGTTCGCCCCGGAGCTGCTGGGCCGCCGTGTGCTGGTGACGCCCACCTGCGGGCTGGCCGGGGCCTCACCGGCCTACGCGCGCACGGCGCTGTCACTCAGCGTGAAGGCGGGCCAGAGCCTGGTGGACAACCCGGAATGAGAAGTTAACGGAGGGCTTGCGGTGGTGGCTGTCGAGGGCTGGGAGGACGTTCCGGCGGAGGTTCGCAGGCGGCACGCCGAGCTGGCCACCGAGATCGAGGACCACCGGGCCCGCTACTACGAGCAGGACGCTCCGGTCGTCAGCGACGCCGAGTTCGACGCGCTGATGCGCGAGCTGGAAGGGCTGGAGGCCGAGCACCCGGCGCTGGTCACACCGGAGTCGCCGACCCAGCGGGTCGGCGGCGCGCCGACCGGGCTGTTCGCCCCCGTCGAGCACCGGGAGCGCCTGCTCAGCCTGGACAACGCGATGGACGACGACGAGCTGGCCGCCTGGGCCGAGCGCGTCGCCGCCGAGCTGGCCGGCATCGACTACCACTACCTCTGCGAACTCAAGGTGGACGGCCTGGCCGTCAACCTCACCTACGAGAACGGCCAGTTGGTGCAGGCGGCGACCCGCGGCGACGGCCGGGTCGGCGAGGACATCACCGCCAACGTCCGCACCATCAAGGAGATCCCGCACCGGCTCAAGGGCGAGAACATCCCCGAGCTGGTGGAGATCCGCGGCGAGGTCTACTTCCCGACCGACGCCTTCGAGGCGCTCAACGCCTCCTTCGCGGAGGAGAACGAGCGCCGCCGGCTGGAGAACGAGGAGCGCGCCAAGGAGGGCAAGCGGCCCCGGGCGATGATCCGGCTCTTCATGAACCCGCGCAACGCCGCCGCCGGCTCGCTCCGTCAGAAGGACCCGCTGGTCACCGCCTCCCGTCCGCTGCAGATGGTGGTGCACGGCATCGGTGCCCGGGTCGGCTTCGACATCGACGACCAGTCGCACGCCTACCGGCTGCTGCACGACTGGGGCCTGCCCACCGCGCGGCACAACGAGGTGGTGGGGACCCTCGACGAGGTCCGCGCCTTCATCCGGCGCTTCGGCGAGCAGCGGCACTCGGTCGAGCACGAGATCGACGGCGTGGTCGTCAAGGTCGACGAGATCGCCCTGCAGGGCCGGCTCGGCTCCACCTCCAAGTCCCCGCGCTGGGCGATCGCCTGGAAGTACCCGCCGGAGGAGGTCACCGGCAAGCTGGCCGAGATCAAGATCGGCATCGGGCGCACCGGCCGGGCCACCCCGTACGCGGTGCTGGCCGAGCCGGTCAAGGTGGCCGGCTCGATGGTCCAGTACGCGACGCTGCACAACCAGGACGTGGTGAAGGCCAAGGACGTCCTGCTGGGCGACACCGTGGTGCTGCGCAAGGCCGGCGACGTCATCCCGGAGATCCTCGGCCCGGTCTACGACGTGCGGGACGGCAGCGAGGTGCCGTTCGTGATGCCCTCGCACTGCCCCGAGTGCGGTGCCGAGCTGCGGCCGATGGCCGAGGGGGACATCGACCTGCGCTGCCCCGACGCCCGGTTCTGCCCGGCCCAGATCCGCGAGCGGATCGCCTTCCTCGGCGGGCGCTCGGCGCTGGACATCGAGGGTCTGGGCTACGTCGCGGCCACCGCGCTGACCCAGCCGCTGACGCCGGCCGAGGCGCCGGTGCGCAACGAGGGCGACATCTTCGGCCTGACGGTCGAGCAGCTGCTGCCGATCAAGGTCCTGGTGCGCGACCAGAAGACCGGCATGCCGAAGCTCGACGACGAGACCGGCGAGGAGAAGGAGGTGTTCTTCTTCGCGACCACCGCCGGGGCGCCGAAGAAGAACACCGGGGTGATGCTCGACAACATCGAGAAGGCCCGGGACCGCCCGCTCTGGCGATTCCTCAACGGCCTCTCGATCCGGCACGTGGGCCCGGTCGCGGCCCAGGACCTGGCCAGGGAGTTCCGCGACCTGGACGCGATCTTCGCGGCGAGCGAGGAGCGGCTGGCCGCGACCGACGGCGTCGGCACGGGCACCGCGCGGTCGATCATCGAGTGGTACCAGGTGGACTGGCACCGCGAGATCCTGGAGAAGTGGCGTGCGGCCGGCGTCCGGTTCACCGAGGAGGCCCCCGAGGAGGAGGCCGAGCGTCCGCTGGAGGGCCTGACCGTCGTCGTCACCGGGACGCTGGCCGGGCACACCCGGGACGGCGCCAAGGAGGCGCTGACCTCGCGCGGCGCGAAGGTGACCGGATCGGTGTCGAAGAAGACCCACTTCGTGGTCGCCGGGGACAACCCGGGGTCCAAGTACGACAAGGCCGTCCAGCTCGGACTGCCGGTCCTCGACGACGCCGGCTTCGACGTCCTGCTGGCGCAGGGCTCGGCCGCGGCGCGGGTCCACCTGGGCCTGCCGCCGGAGCCCGAGGCCGAGGAGCCGGTGAAGAAGGCGCCCGCGAAGAAGCGTGCGGCGAAGGCCGCCGCGGGAGCGGTCGCGGAGGCCGCCGAGGGCGCGGCGGACGCGGGGGAGAGCGTGGCGGGGGAGCCCGCCGAGGCGCCCGCGTCGGAGGCCGCCGGGCAGGATCCGTCGGCGCCGGAGCCGGGGGCGGAGGAGCCCGCCGAGGGCTGACCCGCGCGCGGAGGCCGGGGATCCGTCTTGTTATCGTCCTGATGCAACGTCATCGGGTGTCGCACGGTGGGAGCGGGCATCGTGTCACCGTGCGACACCGGAGCGCGGTGGCGCATTTCCGGTTGTCCGAAAGTCTGCCCGTCGGGTGGGCCCGCGCATACCCTGGAGCGCAACAGAGTGTCAGCAGGGGTGGGGGTACCGGCTGAGCCGGACTCCGCGGGGCCGCTCCATGCCCGGCAGGCTGCCGGCACCGGTACGGTGCCTCACCGCTAGGCGGCCTGACGGGGCGGGCCCGACGGAGGACAGGGCTTATGGATCATACGACCGGCGGTGCGCCCACACGCCCGCCGCAGGGGGTGGCGGGTGCGGTCCTGCTGCTCGGAGTCCTGCTGGCCGGCGCCGCACCGCTCATCCCGCTGGCCGTCCTGGTCTACCGCTACGAACCCGAGCTGCTGCCGCTGTTCGCGGTTCCGCTGGCCGTGCTGGTCGCCGCCTGGCGGATCGCCCGGGACCGTGCCCGGGACCAGCTCACCGACCCGCTGACCGACCTGCCCAACCGCCAGGCGTTATTGATCGCGGCCCAGGAGGCGATCGCCGAGCACGCCGAGGGATACAGCGTCGGTCTGATCCTGCTCGACCTCGACCGCTTCCGGTCGCTCAACGACACCCTCGGTCATACCGCCGGTGACCGGCTGCTGGTCCACATCGCCCGCCGCCTGCACCGGGCGCTGCGCTCCGGCGGTGCGGCCGGCAGCGCCACCCGGGAGTCGATCGACGACGTCTTCGCCGGGCTGCCCCGGCACTACCGCGGCCGCCCGATGGTGGCCCGGATGGGCGGCGACGAGTTCGCCGTCCTGCTGCCCGGCATCGGCTGTCCGGACTCGCTGGAGAAGGTGGCCAAGGCGCTGATCGCCGAACTCGCCGCGCCGATCCGGCTGGACGGCCTGCTGCTCGTCCTGGAGGCCAGCGCCGGCGTCTGCGTCTACCCGCAGCACGCCCAGGACGCCGAGTCGCTGCTGCGCCGGGCCGACGTCGCGATGGGCCACGCCCAGCGCGGCCGTACCTCGGTCGAGCAGTACGACGAGGCGCAGGACGCCGACACGCCGTACCGGATCGGGCTGCTGGGCGACCTGCGGCGGGCCCTGGAGACCGGCGAGGTGCAGCTGCACTACCAGCCCAAGGTGGCCTTCGACGGCCGGGTGGTCGGGCTGGAGGCGCTGCTCCGATGGGAGCGGCCCGGGCAGGGGAAGGTCTCGCCGGACGAGTTCGTCGGGCTGGCCGAGTCCAGCGGCCTGATGCCCCGGCTGACCGACTACGTGCTGGAGGCCGCCGTCGGCCAGCTCGCCACCTGGCGCGAGCAGGGCCTCCAGGTGCAGGTCGCGGTGAACGTCTCCCCGCGCGACGTGCTCAACCCGGGCTTCGCCCAGCGGGTCGCCGGCCACCTGGTCCGCCACCAGGTCCCGGCCCACGCGCTCCAGCTGGAGATCACCGAACGGCTGCTGCTGGACGACTCCCGGCGGGCCGCCGACACCCTCGCCGAGCTGCGCGGCTACGGCGTCGGGATGTCCCTGGACGACTTCGGCACCGGCCACTCCTCGCTGGTGCGGCTGCGCAGCCTGCCGGTCGGCGAGCTGAAGATCGACCGCTCCTTCGTCTCCCGGATGGTCGCCGACGACCACGACGCGGCGGTGGTCCGCTGCTCGGTGGAGCTGGCGCACTCGCTCGGCCTGACCGTGGTCGCCGAGGGCGTCGAGGACGACGAGACCTGGGAGCGGCTGAACCGCATGGGCGTGGACGCCGTGCAGGGCTGGCTGGTCTCGGCGGCGCTGCCGGCCGAGCAGGCCACCGCCTGGCTGCGGGTGCACCGCACCGGCGCGCCGCCGGTGGAGCGGCTCACCACCGCCCCCGCCGTCCAGCTGCCGTCGGTGATCCACCCGGTGCGGCCCCCGGTGCTCCCGCCGGTGCCCCACGTTCTGCCGCCGGTGATCCAGGCGGTCCAGGCCGCGAAACTGGAGATCCAGGCGCCCGGGCAGCAGAGTTGGGCGCCGACCCGCCCCCAGTGAGCCGCTCCGCTCACCCGGGTGACCCGGGCCCGCCCTCACTCGTTGGCCGGTGGCCGGGCCGTGCCCCATAGGATGGGGACCACAGACCAAGAGGACGGGAGCGCCGGACAGGCCGCTCCTGCCCGGGCCCGGCGCCGCCGGAAGGCGGTACCGGGCCTCACCAGAACTCACCCTGAGGATCGCTGCATGCCTGGCATCACGCGCGAGGAGGTTGCCCACCTCGCTCGGCTGTCGCGTCTTGAGTTGCAGGCCGAAGAGCTGGACCACTTCGCCGAGCAGCTCGACGTGATCATCGGCGCGGTCGCCCGCGTTTCCGAGGTCGCCGGACAGGACGTCCCGCCGACCTCCCACCCGCTGCCGCTGACCAACGTCATGCGCGCGGACGAGGTGCGGCCGTCGCTCACCCCGGAGCAGGCGCTGGCCGGTGCCCCCGCCGCCGAGGAGCAGCGTTTCCGTGTGCCGCAGATCCTCGGGGAGGACTGACCGAGATGACCGACCTGATCCGTTACACCGCGGCCGAGACGGCGAACGCCGTCGCCACCGGCGAGGTCTCCGCCGTCGAGGTCGCCCAGGCGCACCTGGACCGCATCGACGCCGTCGACAAGAAGGTCAACGCCTTCCTGCACGTCGACACCGAGGGCGCGCTGAGCGCCGCCCGGGCCGTCGACGAGAAGCGCGCCAGGGGCGAGGAGCTGGGCCCGCTGGCCGGCGTCCCGCTGGCGCTGAAGGACGTCTTCACCACCAAGGGCGTCCCGACCACCTGCGGCTCCAAGATCCTCGAAGGCTGGATCCCGCCGTACGACGCCACTCTGACCACGCGTCTCAGGGACGCCGGCGTGGTGATCCTCGGCAAGACCAACATGGACGAGTTCGCGATGGGCTCCTCCACCGAGAACTCCGCCTACGGCCCGACCGGCAACCCGTGGGACCTCTCCCGGATCCCCGGCGGCTCCGGCGGCGGTTCGGCCGCCGCGCTGGCCGCCTTCGAGGCCCCGCTGGCGATCGGCACCGACACCGGCGGCTCGATCCGCCAGCCCGGCGCCGTCACCGGCACCGTCGGCGTGAAGCCCACCTACGGCTCGGTCTCCCGCTACGGCCTGGTCGCGTTCTCGTCCTCCCTGGACCAGGGCGGCCCGTGCGCCCGCACCGTGCTGGACGCGGCGCTGCTGCACGAGGCCATCGCCGGCCACGACCCGCTGGACTCCACCTCGATCGACGCGCCGGTCCCGGCCGTGGTCGAGGCCGCCAGGCGGCGTGACGTCCGCGGCATGCGGATCGGCGTCGTGAAGGAGTTCGCCGGCGAGGGCTACCAGGCCGGCGTGATGCAGCGCTTCAACGAGTCGGTGGAGCTGCTGCGCGAGCTGGGCGCCGAGGTCGTCGAGGTCTCCTGCCCGTCGTTCACCCTGGCGCTGCCCGCGTACTACCTGATCGCGCCCAGCGAGGCCTCGTCCAACCTGGCCCGTTTCGACGCGATGCGCTACGGCCTGCGGGTCGGCGACGACGGCACCCGCTCGGCCGAGGACGTCACCGCGCTCACCCGCGAGGCCGGCTTCGGCGCCGAGGTCAAGCGCCGCATCATCCTCGGCACCTACGCGCTCTCCTCGGGCTACTACGACGCCTACTACGGCTCGGCCCAGAAGGTGCGCACGCTGATCTCGCGCGACTTCGACGCGGCCTTCGCCGGCGTGGACGTCCTGGTCTCGCCGACCACCCCGACCACCGCCTTCCCGATCGGCGAGCGCGCCGACGACCCGATGGCGATGTATCTGGCCGACCTGTGCACGATTCCGTCCAACCTGGCGGGCAATGCGGCCATGTCGCTGCCGTGCGGGCTGGCCCCGGAGGACAATCTCCCGGTCGGCCTGCAGATCATCGCACCCGCGATGGCGGACGACCGCCTGTACCGCGTGGGCGGCGCCGTGGAGGCCGCACTCAACGACAAGTGGGGGCACACCCTGCTGGAGGAGGCACCGGCACTGTGAGCAAGATCGAGAAGGCCAAGGGCTTCAAGCACTCGAAGCCAGGCATCTGGCTGTCCATCGGCACGAGCGCGTTCAGCGTGATCACCGTGGTGAAGGACGTCCGCAAGGCCCGGGGCGAGAACGACACCCTGAAGCTTGTCAACGCCCTGGTCGGTGCCGCCGCGCTGGTCACCGGCACCGCCCTGCTGGTGCGCGAGCTGCGCCGGCTGGGCGACGACGACGTCCTGCTGGGCTGACCGAGCCCGCGAGGCCCGGCCTGTACCCGCCGTACAGGCCGGGCCGGCACCTCCAAGACTTTTAGTGAAGGGGACGCTGTGAGCGTCAAGAACCTGGTCTCCTACGAGGACGCTCTCGCGTCGTACGACCCGGTGATGGGCCTTGAGGTCCACGTCGAGCTGGGCACCAAGACCAAGATGTTCTGCGGTTGCTCGACCGAGCTGGGTGCCGAGCCGAACAGCCAGGTCTGCCCGACCTGTCTGGGCCTGCCGGGCTCGCTGCCGGTGGTCAACGCGATCGGCGTGGAGTCGGCCGTCAAGATCGGCCTGGCGCTGAACTGCGAGATCGCCGAGTGGTGCCGGTTCGCGCGGAAGAACTACTTCTACCCGGACATGCCGAAGAACTTCCAGACCTCGCAGTACGACGAGCCGATCGCCTTCGACGGCTACCTCGACGTGCAGCTGGAGGACGGCTCGACCTTCCGGGTGGAGATCGAGCGCGCCCACATGGAGGAGGACACCGGCAAGTCCAGCCACGTCGGTGGCGCGACCGGCCGCATCCACGGCGCCACGCACTCGCTGCTCGACTACAACCGGGCCGGCATCCCGCTGATCGAGATCGTCACCAGGCCGATCGTCGGCGCCGGCGAGCGCGCCCCCGAGGTCGCCAAGGCGTACGTCGCCGAGCTGCGCGAGCTGATCAAGGCGCTGGGCGTCTCCGAGGCCCGGATGGACAAGGGCCAGATGCGCTGCGACGTCAACCTGTCGCTGCGCCCGAACGGCACCGAGACCTTCGGCACCCGTTCGGAGACCAAGAACGTCAACTCGCTGCGCAGCGTCGAGCGGGCCGCCCGGTTCGAGATCCAGCGGCACGCGACGGTGCTCTCCGACGGCGGCACGATCGTCCAGGAGACCCGGCACTTCCACGAGGAGGACGGCAGCACCACGGCCGGCCGGATCAAGGACAACGCCGAGGACTACCGCTACTTCCCGGAGCCGGACCTGGTCCCGATCGCGCCGTCCCGCGCGTGGGTCGAGGAGCTGCGGGGCGGTCTCCCCGAGCTGCCGCGGGTGCGCCGGGCCCGTCTCCAGGCCGAGTGGGGCCTGACCGACAAGGACATGCAGTCGGTGCTGAACGCGGGCGCCGTCGAGTCGATCCAGGAGACCATCGCCGCCGGCGCCCCGGCCGACCAGGCCCGCAAGTGGTGGATGGGCGAGCTGGCCCGCCGGGCCAACGAGACCGGCACCGAGCTGAGCGAGCAGCCGATCACCCCGGCGCAGGTCGCCCGGGTCGCCGCGCTGGTCGCCGAGGGCAAGCTGAACGACAAGCTGGCCCGCCAGGTCATCGAGGCCGTGCTGGCCGGTGAGGGCGAGCCGGACGAGGTCGTCGAGAAGCGCGGCCTGGCCGTCGTCTCGGACGATTCCGCGCTCGGTGCCGCCGTCGACCAGGCCATCGCCGAGAACGAGGCGATCGCCGCCAAGATCCGTGACGGCAAGGTCGCGGCCGTCGGCGCCCTGGTCGGCGCGGTCATGAAGGCCACCCGTGGCCAGGCCGACGCGGCCCGTGTGAAGGATCTGATTCTGGAGAAGCTGGGCGCTTCTGCCTGAGTTTCTAAGGCGTCTTAGACCTTCTAAGGTCTACTTAGACGCCTCAGGCCCGGTCTTACCCCTCATAAGGGGTAGGCCGGGCCTTTGCCGTGTCCGGGCCGGGCACCCGGGCCCGGCACCTAAGGCCCGGACGGCCCGGAAGATCCGGCAGGCTGCCGATGCGGCCCACCCCCCTGGGAGAGGAGTGTTTACCCCAGAACGAGAGAGACACACCGAAACCCACAAGGGGAACACCGTGATCGAGTACGAGCTCATCAAGCAGCACGAGCAGGAACTCCAGGCCCTGGCCGAGCACGAGCGGCTGGTACGCCAGGCGAAGGGCGCCAAGCGCACCGGATGGCGGCCGAACGTCGCCTTCCGCTCCGTGCGACGCGCCGCGCGTCCCGGCGAATGCTGACGGACCGGCACCGACCCGGTGCCGCAGGGAATCCGGAGGGGGAGGCGACACGGGGGTGCGCCTCCCCTTCCGGGCGTCCGGAGGGCGGGATAACCGCTCGGCCGGTGCAGGACCTCTATGGCATGCTCGCATCCATGCAGCAGATATCGGTGAGTCCCGTCTTCGTCGGCCGCGATCCGGAGCTCACCGCCCTGACGGCCGCGCTGCGACGGGCCGGCTCGGGACAGCCGCAGGCCGTGCTGATCGGCGGCGAGGCGGGCGTCGGCAAGACCCGGCTGCTGGAGGAGTTCCTGCGACAGGCCTGCGACGACGACGTGCTGACCACCGTCGGCGGCTGCCTGGAGATCGGCGCCGAGGGCCTGCCGTACGCACCGCTGGCCACCGCGCTGCGCCGGCTCCACCGCGGCATGGGGGCCGACTTCGAGGGCGCCGCCTCGGGGATGGAGGGCCATCTCGCCCGGCTGCTGCCCGACTTCGGCGAGGCCGACGGCGAACCCAACAACGAGTACGGACGAGCCCGGCTGTTCGAGCACACCGCGAGGCTGTTCGAACGACTCGGCACGGACCGTACTCTCGTGCTCGCCGTGGAGGACCTGCACTGGTCCGACCGGTCCACCCGCGAGCTGTTCTCCTACCTGGTCCGCACCCTGCACCGGGCCCGCGTCCTGCTGGTCGCCACCTACCGCAGCGACGACCTGCACCGCCGCCACCCGCTGCGGCCCTTCCTGGCCGAACTGGAGCGGCTGCGCACCGTGCAGCGCATGGAGCTGGAGCGGTTCGGGCCGGGCGAGGTGGCCGCGCAGCTGGCCGGCATCCTCGGCACCGCCGCGCCCGACCGTCAGCTCGTCGACCGGATCCACCGCCGCTCGGAGGGCAACCCGTTCTTCGTCGAGGAGCTCGCCACCTCCGTCCGGGAGGGCTGCTCGGCCGGGCTCACCGACTCGCTGCGGGACATCCTGCTGGTCCGGGTGGAGGCCCTGGACGAGCAGACCCAGCGGGTCCTGCGGATCGCCGCCGAGGGCGGCTCCTACGTCGAACACGCCCTGCTCGCCGCCGTCCTGGACGACGAGGAGGAGCTGATCGACTCGCTGCGCGAGGCGGTGGGCGCCAACATCCTGCGCCCGGACACCGACGGCGACGGCTACCGGTTCCGGCACGCGCTGGTCCGCGAGGCCGTCTCGGACGACCTGCTGCCCGGTGAACGGCACCGGATCAACCGCCGGTTCGCCGAGGCCCTGGAGGCCGAGCCGCACCTGGTCGGCAGCGACACCCGGCCGGCCCGGCTGGCCAACTACTGGTACCACGCGCACGACCCGGCCCGGGCCCTGCCGACGGCCCTGGACGCCGCCCGGGCCGCCCGGCGGCGCAACGCCTTCGCCGAACAGCTGCGGATGCTGGAGCGGGCCCTCGAACTCTGGGACGAGGTCTCCGAGGAGGTGCTCGGCGGCACGCTGCGGCCGTACGACTGGGCCGAGACCTACCCGCCGTGCTCCTGCGACGCCGACGCCCACGACGAGAGCTGCGACCGGCTGAACCTGATCGACGTGCTGGCCGAGGCGGTCGTCGCGGCCCGCCGCACCGGCGACCGCGAGCGCGGGCTGAGCCTGGCCCGACGGGCGCTCAAGCTGGTCGACGAGGTCGAACACCCGGCCCGCGCCGCCTGGTTCCGGATCAACCGGGCCCGGATGCTCGGCCACCTGCGCCGCTCCGGCGACGAGGAGGAGATCGCGTACGCGCACCGGCTGGTCGAGCACCTGCCGGCGTCCGCCGTCCAGGCCGAGGTGTTCGCGCTCGGCGCCGGCAGCGGGATGCTCTCCAACCCCCGGCCCGAGCTGGTCGAGCTCGCCGAGCGGGCCGTCCGGATCGCCCGCCAGGTGGGCGCGCACGCCGTCGAGCAGCACGCCGTGATGACGCTCAGCGGACTGCGCAACGACCTCGACTCCGACCCGGACGCCGCGGTCGCCCAGCTCACCGCCGCGGTGGAGGCCACCCGGCGGATCGGCGCACCGGACGTCCTGCTGCGCGGCATCAACAACCTCTCCTCCATGCAGCGCGGGCTCGGCCGGGCCGAGGAGGCGGTGGCGCTGGCCCGCGAGGGCCTGGAGTCGGCGCGCGGCAACGGCCTGCAGCGCAACATCGGCGCCATCCTGACCGGCAACCTCGTCGAGGCGCTGATGGACCTCGGGCGGATCGACGAGGCCGAGCGGGTGCTCGCCGAGTGCGACCTGCTCGGCTCGACCGGCACCCACGCCGAGTTCCTGGACCGGATGCGCGGCGAACTCGCCCTGCTCCGCGGTGACCTGTCCGGCGCCGCCGCGATGCTGGCGCAGGCCAGGGCGGCCAACCGGGTCGGTCAGCTCCAGCACTCCGTCCCGATCGCGCGGCTGGCGCTGCGGATCGCGGTCGGGGCCGGCCGCCCGCTGGACGCCCGCGCCGAGCTGCTCGCCGCCCTGGACGAGGACCTCCGGTGCGGCTACCTCGCCGACCTCTACCCGCTGCTGGTCGACGGCGCCGCCGCCGAGGCCGACACCCGGGGCCTTCCGGAGGCCGGCCCCGGCCGGGCCGCGGTGCTGGCCCGGATCACCGCCGTCGCCGCCGGGCTGACCCCGACCGCGCCGCTGCACCGCGGCTGGGCCCGGCTGCTGGCGGGCGAGCTGGCCCGCGCGGAAGGGGCGGACGCCCCGGCGCACTGGGCCGCCGCGATCGAGGCGCTGCGCCCGACCGGGCTGCCGTACCCGCTGGCGCTCGCGCTGCTGCGGGCCGGCGAGGCGGAGGTGCTGGCCGGCCGCCGCGAGGCCGCGGTCGAACTGCTGCGCGAGGCAAGGGAACTGGCGATCGCCCGGTCCGACGCCGGACTCGGCGCGGAGGTCTGTGCGCTGGCCGAGCGGGCCGGTCTGGCGCTCACCGTGCGCCGTCCCGCCCCGGCTCCGGCGGCCCCGATCGGCGACTCCTTCAGCCTCACCCCCCGTGAGCGGGACGTGCTCCGTCTGCTCGCGCGGGGCTGCACCAACCGGCAGATCGCCGAGGAACTGTACATCTCGCCGAAGACCGCGAGCGTGCACGTGTCCAACATCCTCGGCAAGCTCGCGGTGGCCGGTCGGGGCGAAGCGGCCGCGCTGGCGCACCGGTTGCGGCTCTTTCCGGAGGACCTGGTCCCGGCCGGCCGCTGACCGCCCGACCCCGCAGATGCCCGACCGGTACCGCCGCCTTCCGGCGGTGGCCGGTCGGGCACTGTCGTGTGCTCCCGTGCGCGCCGCGTGAGCCCCTGTCCGCGCGCCCCCGCCAACCGGCCGGTTTCGTCGGAATCGAGTGTATTTCCCCACCTCCGCGCCATTACTCTACGTTGAGTGTGCGTGTCATTGAGTGACCGAAGTGGTGTAGGGTCCCGACCGGGAACATCGGTGCGGCGGGCCGGCCTGCAGGCCGCCCACCCCCTGGGCCACCGCCCTGACGGGGCGCCAGGTCACCGCGTACGGCCACCAGGCGTGCGGCCGGTGGTCCGTGGCCGGGGCGCCAGGCCCCGGGCCGGAGGGGGAGAGGCCGAGTGAGCCCCACCGACGCGGTGCTGCCCGGAGCCGGACGGCCGGAGGTGCCGGACACCGACCTGCCCGCGACCGGGCCGCCCACCGCCGGCCGGCCGGAACGGGACCGCTTCCCCGCCGCCGACCGGCCCGCCCGCGGCCGCCCGGCCGTTGACCACGCCGCCGTCGACCGCCCGGCCGCCGACCGTGCCGCCGACCGGGCCACCGCCGCCGCCCGCCCCGCCGTTCCGGGCGCGGCCGGCCGGTTCGGGCCGGCCCGCCGCGCGCTCCACAGCCGCAACCTGCCCGGCGCCGCCCTCGGCGTGCTCTGCCTCGCCTACGCCCTGGGTGCGGCGCTCGGCTGGGGCTCGCACCAGATCGCCGTCTTCATGGGCGACTTCGGTCTGGCCGCGGCGGCCCTCGCCGCCGCGCTCTCCTGCCTCGCGTACAGCTGCACGGTCGGTGGCCACGCCCGCCCGGCCTGGCTGCTGTTCGGCCTCTCCTCGCTCATGGTCGCCTTCGGCAACGGCACCTGGGGCTGGTACGAGCTGGTCGAGCGGACCCCGCTGCCGCCGAACTCGCTCGCCGAGTACGCCTTCCTGCTGTTCGCCCCGCTCGCCATCACCGGCGTCCTGGTGCTCGCCCAACGCCCCCGCACCGCCGCCGGCTGGCTCTGCCTGCTGCTGGACGGCTGGCTGGTGGCCGGCTCGCTGTTCACCCTCAGCTGGAGCCTCGCGCTCGGCCGCACCGCCGCCGGCGAGGACGGCTCCCCGCTCCGGCTGGCCCTCAACCTGGCCTACCCCGTCCTGGACATCCTGCTGGTCTCGCTGGTCGTCGGGCTGCGCTTCGGCGGCCGGGACGGCAACCGGGCCGCCGTCCACACCGCCATGGTCGGCCTCGCCGTCACGGTGCTCTGCGACGCCCTGTTCACCTCGCCCGAGCTGCGCAGCAGCTACCACTCCGGCGAACTGCTGGACGCCGGCTGGTTCGCCGGCAGCCTGCTGCTCGCCTGGGCGCCGTGGTCCCCGCGGTGGCGCCGCCCGCTGCGCGAGCACCCGGCGCTCGGTGGACTGCCCCGGCGCCGGGTCGCCACCACCTTCAGCGCGCTCACCCCGTACGCGGCCGCCGCCGTCTGCACCGCCGGCATCCTCTACAACGCCCTCGGCGGGCGGTCGCTGGACCGGGTGGTGGCCTCGGCCGCCTGCACCGTCGGCCTGGCGCTGATCCTGCGGCAGGGCATCATGCTGCTCGACAACCTCTCACTGGCCCAGGAACTCGCCCACAAGGAGGCGCACTTCCGCTCCCTGGTGCAGGGCTCCAGCGATGTCATCATGATCGCCGGCGCCAACGGCGTGCTCTCCTACGTCTCCCCGGCCGCGCTCGGCGTCTACGGGCGCGACCCGGAGGAGCTGGTGGGCGGCAACCTGCTCGACCTGATCCACCCCGAGGACGTCGACCGGGTGCTGCTGGAGGTCCGCCGCTTCCTGGCCCGCGGCCGGCTCGCCGCCCACCGCGACCCCGGCGGCGCCGAACCGGCCGCCGCCCGGGTGGAGTGCCGGATCAGCTCCGGTGACGGCGAGTGGCTGCACGTCGAGTCGACCGTCGACCGGTACCGCGACGGTCTGATCCTCAACAGCCGGGACGTCACCGAACGCGTGATACTCCAGGCCCAGTTGCAGCACAACGCCTTCCACGACCCGCTCACCGACCTGCCCAACCGGGCGCTGTTCACCCAGCGCCTGCGCGCCGCCCTCGCCACCCGCAGCCAGCAGGACGAGGCGGGCGCCGGGGTCGCGGTGCTCTTCCTCGACCTGGACGGCTTCAAGGCCGTCAACGACACCGCCGGCCACCAGGTCGGCGACGAGCTGCTCGTCCGGGCCGCCCGCCGGCTGCAGTCCGCCGTCCGCTGCGGGGACACCGTCGCCCGGTTCGGCGGCGACGAGTTCGCCGCGCTGGTCTGCGGCCCGCTCGGCCGCCTCCAGGTCCAGGAGCTCGCCGACCGGCTGCGGACGGCGCTCTCCGAGCCGTACTGGATCGGCGGCGTCGAACTCAGCGTGGCCGCCAGCATCGGCATCGCCTTCGGCACCCCCGAACGCGGCCCGGCCGCCGACCCGCGCGCCGCCACCGACGAGCTGATGCGCAACGCCGACCTCGCGATGTACCGGGCCAAGTCCGAGGGCAAGGGCCGGGTGGTGCTCTACACCCCCGCCATGCGCGCCGACCTGGAGCGCCGCACCGAACTCGACGAGCGGCTCCGGGCGGCTGTCCGGGAGGGCGGCTTCACCCTGCTCCACCAGCCGGTGGTGGACCTCGCCAACGGTGTGGTCACCGGCGTCGAGGCGCAGGCCCGCTGGCGCTCCGCCCAGGGCCTGCTGCTCACCCCCGCCGAGTTCCTGCGCTCCACCGAGCACGGCGACGCCGCGACCCGGTTCTCCCGCTGGCTGATCCGCGAGGCGGTCACCGCCGCCGCACTGCGCCGCGGCCTGCCGCTCAGGGGCCGCCCGGCGCCGCCGCCCGTCCCGGTCTCGATCCGGCTCTCCGCCGAGCGGCTCTGCGCGCCGGGCCTGTACGAGGCGGTGGTCGCGGCGCTGCGCGACAGCGGGCTGCCCGGCGGCCAGCTGGTCATCGAGGTGGCCCGGATGGGGCCGGACACCCTGGCGGACGAGCTCGGCCGCCGGCTCGGCGCCCTGCGGATGCTCGGCGTCTCCACCGCGCTGGCCGGCTTCGGGGCCGGCAACGGCTCGCTCGGCGCGCTCGCCCGGCTGCCGTTCGACGGCCTCAAGCTGGACCGCACGCTCGTCCAGGACCTGGGGGAGTCCCCGCTCAGCCGGACCCTCGCCGGGCACGCCCTGCGGCTCGGCCGCGACCTCGGGCTGGTCACCGCCGCCGAGGGCGTCGACCTGCCCCGGCAGATGGCCGTGCTGCAGGAACTGGGCTGCCGGCAGGGCCAGGGTTCGGCCTTCGCCCCGCCGCTGGACGAGACCCGGCTGAGACGCGCGCTGGCCCGCCGTTCCTACCCGCTGCCGAGACCGGTCGGCGCCCTCGCGGCGCGGCGGGCCTTCCTCGCCGCGGACGCCCGTACGAGTGGCTGCGGCGAGGGTGCGCCGGGACGTGTCGCACCTCACCACGGCGGCCCCGACCTGCCCGAACACCGAGCCGCCGCAGGTCCGGGAGCGGGTCCGCATGGCGAGACTGTCGTCCCACCTGCTTGACAGTCCACCCTTGACGGGAGGAAGGTCGTTGCCATGCGCACCCGAATTCTCGTACTTGGCGGGCGCGTCGGCTGAGCGGGCCTCGCCCCGTTCGTGACAGACCGACGCGCCACCCCTCGCATGCCCTTGGCACGAGGGGTTTTTTGTTGCACTGACGCTGTTCCACCACCGCAAGACCCCTGGCCCCGAGCCCCTCGAATAGGGACGATTGGGGCAGAGCCGGCGATCGGCCCGCAAGCGGGACCCCACCCTCGACCTACCGGGGCCCGGAACCACCGGGCCGGCAAGAACCGAGAAGAGACAGGCAGATGACTGAGCACGCCGCATCCCCCCGCCGCGGGGACACCCCGGCCGCCCACGCTCCCGCTCCCCAGCACGTCGTCGAGACCATGACCGGCGCCCAGTCGCTCATCCGCTCGCTGGAGGCCGTGGGCGCGGACACCGTCTTCGGTATCCCGGGCGGGGCCATCCTTCCCGCGTACGACCCGCTGATGGACTCGGTCAAGGTGCGCCACATCCTGGTCCGCCACGAGCAGGGTGCCGGCCACGCCGCGACCGGCTACGCGCAGGCCACCGGCCGGGTCGGGGTCTGCATGGCCACCTCCGGCCCGGGCGCCACCAACCTGGTGACCCCGATCGCCGACGCCTACATGGACTCGGTGCCGATCGTCGCGATCACCGGCCAGGTCGCCTCCAAGGCGATCGGCACGGACGCCTTCCAGGAGGCGGACATCTGCGGCATCACGATGCCGATCACCAAGCACAACTACCTGGTCACCGACCCGGCCGAGATCCCCCGGGTGATCGCCGAGGCGTTCCACATCGCCGCCACCGGCCGCCCCGGCCCGGTCCTGGTCGACATCGCCAAGGACGCCCTGCAGGCCACCACGACCTTCCGCTGGCCGGTCGAGACGTCGCTGCCCGGCTACCGTCCGGTGACCAAGCCGCACGCCAAGCAGATCCGCGAGGCCGCGAGGCTGCTGGTCTCCGCCAAGCGCCCGGTCCTCTACGTCGGCGGCGGCGTCATCAAGGCCGGTGCCACGGCCGAACTGCGCATCCTGGCCGAGCTGACCGGCGCCCCCGTGGTCACCACCCTGATGGCGCTCGGCGCCTTCCCGGACAGCCACCCGCAGCACCTGGGCATGCCCGGCATGCACGGCTCCGTCCCGGCGGTCACCGCACTGCAGAAGTCCGACCTGCTCTTCACCCTCGGCGCCCGCTTCGACGACCGGGTCACCGGCAAGCTGGACGGCTTCGCGCCGCACGCCAAGGTCGTCCACGCCGACATCGACCCGGCCGAGATCGGCAAGAACCGCCCCGCCGACGTGCCGATCGTCGGCGACGCCCGCGAGGTGCTGGCCGACCTGATCGTCGCCGTGCAGGCCGAGTTCGACGCCGGCCACAAGGGCGACTACGCGGACTGGTGGGAGAAGCTCGACGCCTGGAAGAAGACCTACCCGCTGGGCCACGAGCCCGCCCCGGGCGGCCAGCTCTCCCCGCAGCAGGTCATCGAGCGGATCGGCCGGCTGGTCGGCCCGGACGCGATCTACGCGGCGGGCGTCGGCCAGCACCAGATGTGGAGCTCGCAGTTCATCCAGTTCGAGAAGCCGGGGACCTGGCTGAACTCCGGCGGCGCCGGGACGATGGGCTACGCGGTGCCGGCCGCGATGGGCGCCAAGGCGGGCCGCCCGGAGACCGCGGTCTGGGCGATCGACGGCGACGGCTGTTTCCAGATGACCAACCAGGAACTGGCCACCTGCGCCCTGAACGACATCCCGATCAAGGTCGCGGTCATCAACAACGGCTCGCTGGGCATGGTCCGCCAGTGGCAGACCCTGTTCTACAACCAGCGCTACTCCAACACCGTGCTGCACTCCGGGCCGGAGCACGACGGCATCGAGCCGCCGGCCCAGGGCACCCGGATCCCCGACTTCGTCCTGCTCTCCGAGGCGATGGGCTGTGTCGGTCTGCGCTGCGAGCGCCCGGAGGACCTGGACGCGGTGATCAAGCAGGCGATGGAGATCAACGACCGCCCGGTGGTCATCGACTTCATCGTCCACCAGGACGCCATGGTCTGGCCGATGGTCGCGGCCGGCACCAGCAACGACGAGATCCTGTTCGCCCGGGGCGTCCGCCCCGACTTCGGCGACGACCTCGACTGAAGCCCCCCACCTCCAGAACGACCTAGGGAACAGAGACCCATGTCCAAGCACACCCTCTCCGTCCTGGTCGAGAACAAGCCCGGCGTGCTCGCCCGCATCGCCTCGCTGTTCTCCCGTCGGGGCTTCAACATCGACTCCCTCGCCGTCGGCCCCACCGAGCACCCGGACGTCTCCCGGATGACGATCGTGGTCAACGTCGAGGACCTCCCGCTGGAGCAGGTCACCAAGCAGCTCAACAAGCTCGTCAACGTGATAAAGATCGTCGAACTCGACCAGTCCGCTGCGATCCAGCGGGAACTGGTCCTGGTGAAGGTCCGCGCCGACAGTGAGACCCGGTCGCAGATCGTCGAGATCGTCCAGCTGTTCCGCGCCAAGACGGTCGACGTGTCCCCGGACGCGGTGACCATCGAGGCCACCGGCAGTTCGGACAAGCTGGAGGCCATGCTCCGGATGCTGGAGCCGTACGGCGTCAAGGAGCTCGTCCAGTCCGGTCTGGTCGCCATCGGCCGCGGCGCCCGTTCGATCACGGACCGCTCGCTGCGCGCCCTCGACCGCAGCGCGTAGCGTCCCGCCGGCCGCCCGCCACCACCCTCCCGGGCGGCGTGCCGGCGCGCGACACCGCGGTCCGTCTCACACCCTGAAGCACCGTCCCACCGCACCGCCGGGTCCACGTACGGTTGGAACCGCAGTACCCGGCAACACCACCACGCAAGGAGAAGTGCCCCCGTGGCCGAGCTGTTCTACGAAGACGACGCCGACCTGTCCATCATCCAGGGCCGCAAGGTCGCGGTCATCGGCTACGGCAGCCAGGGCCACGCCCACGCGCTGTCCCTGCGCGACTCGGGCGCGGACGTCCGGGTCGGCCTGAAGCCCGACTCGAAGTCGCGCCAGAAGGCCGAGGAGGCCGGGCTGCGCGTGGTCACCCCCGCCGAGGCGGCGGCCGAGGCCGACGTCATCATGATCCTCGTCCCGGACCCGATCCAGTCCGACGTGTACGAGGCGGACATCGCCCCGCACCTGAAGGCCGGCGACGCCCTGTTCTTCGGCCACGGCCTGAACATCCGCTTCGGCTTCATCAAGCCCCCGGCCGACGTCGACGTCTGCATGGTCGCCCCGAAGGGCCCGGGCCACCTGGTCCGCCGCCAGTACGAGGAGGGTCGCGGCGTCCCCGCGATCGTCGCCGTGGAGCAGGACTTCAGCGGCAACGCGTTCGCCCTGGCGCTGTCCTACGCCAAGGGCCTGGGCGCCACCAAGGCCGGTGTCATCAAGACCACCTTCACCGAGGAGACCGAGACCGACCTGTTCGGTGAGCAGGCCGTCCTCTGCGGTGGCACCGCCGCCCTGGTGAAGGCCGGGTTCGAGACCCTGGTCGAGGCCGGCTACCAGCCGGAGATCGCCTACTTCGAGTGCCTGCACGAGCTGAAGCTCATCGTCGACCTGATGTACGAGGGCGGCCTGGAGAAGATGCGCTGGTCGGTCTCCGAGACCGCCGAGTGGGGCGACTACGTCACCGGCCCCCGCATCATCACCGACGCCACCAAGGCCGAGATGAAGAAGGTCCTCACCGAGATCCAGGACGGCACCTTCGCCAACACCTGGATCGCCGAGTACAAGGCCGGTCTGCCCAAGTACAACGAGTACAAGAAGGCCGACGAGGACCACCTGCTGGAGACCACCGGCAAGAAGCTCCGCAAGCTGATGAGCTGGGTCAAGGAAGAGGCCTGAGCCTCACCGCTCTCGTGACGCCCTTGTACAACTAGGCTGCTCCCGTCCGGGTGATTTCGCCGGACGGGAGCAGCCTGGTACCCAGCCCGTCGATACACTTCCGAGTGCGCGTCAGGCCCACAGCGTCGTGCGTCTACCTACGCGGCATGCCACCTTCCCCCCGCCTTCCACGCCACCTACGTGCCGGGGAGAACCGGACAGTTAAGGACAACACTGTCGTGAGCACTGCTAACACTGTGAAATCCGGCGTCGTACTGATCGCCGAGGAGCTGTCGCCCGCCACCGTCGACGCCCTCGGTCCCGACTTCGAGATCCGTCACTGCAACGGCGCGGACCGCACCGAGCTGCTGACCGCCATCGCGGACGTCGACGCCGTCCTGATCCGCTCGGCCACCAAGATCGACGCCGAGGCACTGGCCGCCGCACGCAAGTTGAAGGTCGTCGCCCGTGCCGGCGTGGGCCTGGACAACGTGGACGTCGCCGCCTCCACCAAGGCCGGCGTCATGGTCGTCAACGCGCCGACCTCCAACATCGTCACCGCCGCCGAACTCGCCTGCGGCCTGCTGATCTCGGTCGCCCGCAACATCGCGCCGGCCAACGCCGCGCTCAAGCAGGGCGAGTGGAAGCGCAACAAGTACACCGGCGTCGAGCTGAGCGAGAAGGTCCTCGGCGTGGTCGGCCTCGGCCGGATCGGCGTCCTGGTCGCGCAGCGGATGTCCGCGTTCGGCATGAAGATCGTCGCGTACGACCCCTACATCCAGGCCGCCCGCGCCGCGCAGATGGGCGTCAAGCTGGTCTCCCTGGAGGAGCTGCTGGAGGTCTCGGACTTCATCACCGTCCACCTCCCGAAGACCCCGGAGACCATCGGCCTGATCGGTGACGAGGCGCTGCACAAGGTCAAGCCGAGCGTCCGGATCGTCAACGCGGCCCGCGGCGGCATCGTCGACGAGGAGGCGCTCGCCTCCGCGCTGCGCGACGGCCGGGTGGCCGGCGCCGGCCTCGACGTGTACACCAAGGAGCCGTGCACCGACTCGCCGCTGTTCGCCTTCGACAACGTGGTGGCCACCCCGCACCTGGGCGCCTCCACCGACGAGGCGCAGGAGAAGGCCGGCATCGCCGTCGCCAGGTCGGTCCGGCTGGCGCTGGCCGGCGAGCTGGTGCCGGACGCGGTCAACGTCCAGGGCGGCGTCATCGCCGAGGACGTCCGTCCGGGTCTGCCGCTGGCCGAGAAGCTCGGCCGGATCTTCACCGCGCTGGCCGGCGAGGTGGCCGTCCGGCTCGACGTCGAGGTGCGCGGCGAGATCACCCAGCACGACGTGAAGGTGCTCGAACTCTCCGCGCTCAAGGGCGTGTTCGAGGACGTCGTGGCGGAGACGGTGTCCTACGTCAACGCCCCGCTGTTCGCGCAGGAGCGCGGCGTCGAGGTGCGCCTGACCACGTCCAGCGAGAGCCTGGAGCACCGCAACGTGATCACCGTGCGCGGCACCCTGGCGAGCGGCGAGGAGATCGCCATCTCCGGCACGCTGTCCGGCCCGAAGCAGACCCAGAAGATCGTCGGCGTGGACGCCTTCGACGTGGACGTGGCGCTCACCGACCACATGGCCTTCTTCAAGTACGAGGACCGCCCGGGCGTGGTCGGCGTCCTCGGCCGCCACCTCGGCGACGCCGGCGTCAACATCGCCGGCATGCAGGTGGCCCGTGACGGCAGCGGCGCGCTGGCCTCCATCACCGTGGACAGCCAGATCCCGCAGGACGTCCTGACCGCCATCGCCGGCGAGATCGGCGCCCGCTTCGCCCGCTCGGTCGACCTGGGCGACTGAGCCCCGGAACGCCCCGCCGGCAGGGCCCGGACCACCGTTCGCACGGTGGTCCGGGCCCTGCTGCTTTCCTCCGGGTGACCCGCGTCTCAGATAGTAGGAAATCCAAGTATTCGTGCAGACACGGCCGCGCCCCGGTCGTACCGTGGAGGGACCGTACGGTGTGCCGCCCCTGCAGCCAGGGCGTTCGGCCCGGACGGCCCCGCATGCCCGATGGGCGGGTGATCCCCGCCCGGCGTGCCGTCCCGTGACCCGCCGCCGCCCCCGTGCGGCGCGCTTCGCACGGGTCCCCCCGTCGCACACCCTCCACGCGTCCTTCCCCGGCACGCAACGAACCAAGGAGCCCGGCATGTCCCCGACCGCAGACCGCCACGCCGCTTCCGCCGCCGCCACCGCCACGACCCGCGCCCCCCGCCGCCGTCGGACGGCCGAGCCGAACCCCTTCGCCGCCGCCGCGCTGCAGCGTGCGCTCGACCGCCGCGACAACGGCGGGTCGGCCGGCCGCGCCTGACGGGCGGGCCTCCGCCTGATGGGAGGGCCCGCCTCCGGCGGGCTCGCCGTCCCCTCCGGACGACCGGGTCCGCAGGATCCGCGTTCATCCTCCGAATAGGCCGACCGGGCTGACGGCGGGTCACTCGGGAGAGTGCAAGTTGCCACCGTTCGGGGGATGTTGCTCGCCCTGACCGGCGCGATATTCCTAATTTGGGGCCCCCGGAAGGGTGATCGACGGCCGCGCGGGCGGGCGTCAGCGGCGCGACATGCGGATCAGCTCCCCCGGCCGGGGGAGAGGGTCCCATGCGTCAGCCGACCGTCCGTCGACCGCTCGTCCGGATCGGGCTCGTCCTGAGCCTCCTGGCCGGGCCGATCCTGCTCACCGCCGCCCCGGCGGCCGGCAGCCCACCGGGCGCCCCGCCGGGCCGCACGGCCGCGGCCGGCGCCCCGGCCTCCGTCCTGCTGGAACTCCGCACCGAAGCCGTCGCCCCCGCCTGGCGCCGGGCCGGCGCCGAGGCCCGGCGGGCCCAGCGCTCCCCGGAGGCAGTCCGGGGCGAGGCAGCCCGGGCCGGAGCCGGACAGCGGGCCCGGGCCTCCGCGGCCCTGGACCGGCTCGCCGAGGCCGTCCGCGGCGTCGCTCCCACCGCCCGGGAGCTCTACCGCACCCGCACCCTGCTCACCGGCCTCGCCGTCACCGTGCCCGCCGACCGGCTGCCCGCGCTGCGCACCCTGCCCGGGGTCGCGGCCGTCCGCCCGATCGTCCGCAAGCAGCGCGCCAACGCCCACTCCGTGCCGGTGACCGGCGCGCCCGAGGTCTGGTCCGGGGCCTCCGCGGACACCTCCTCCGGCGCCGCCGGGAACACCGGCGGGGGCGTCCGGATCGGCGTCGCCGACAGCGGCATCGACTACACCCACGCCGACTTCGGCGGCCCCGGCACCGAGGAGGCCTTCACCGCGGTGGACGGCGCGAAGCCCGCGCCCGCCGGCCTCTTCCCCAACGCCAAGGTGGTCGGCGGCCGGGACCTCGTCGGCGACGACTACAACCCCGACCCGGCCTCCCCGCACTACCAGCCCGAACCCCGCCCCGACGACAACCCGATCGACTGCGCCCGCAACGGCCACGGCACCCACGTCGCCGGCACCGCCGCCGGCCTCGGCGTCACCACCGACGGACGCCCCTACACCGGTCCCTACCGGCCCGGCCTCGACCCGGCCGGCTTCAGGGTCGGCCCCGGCGCCGCACCCGGCGCCCAGCTCTACGCGATCCGGGTCTTCGGCTGCGACGGCTCCACCGACCAGCTCGCCCAGGCCCTCGACCTGGCCGCCGACCCCGACGGCGACGGCGACCTCGGCGACCGGCTCGACGTCCTCAACCTCTCGCTCGGCAGCCGCTTCGGCTCCACCGACGACGCCGACGCCCTCGCCGTCGACCGGCTCTCCGAACTCGGCACCGTCGTGGTCGCCGCCGCCGGCAACGAGGGCGACGTCCACGGCATCGGCGGCAGCCCCGGCACCGCCGCCCGGGCCGTCGCCGTCGCCGCCTCCGTCGACCCGCACAGCGACGCCGACGGCATCACCGTGCTCGACCCCGAACCGCTCGCCGGCGTCGTCCCCGCCCACTGGAGCGCCCGCTACCAGGACTGGTCCACCGCCGACGTGACCGGCGCGCTCGCCCTGCCCGCCGACCAGTCCGACGGCTGCACGGCCTTCACCGAGGCCGACCGGCAGCGGATCGGCGGAAAGATCGCCGTCCTCGCCTGGCGCACCCGCGAATCCGAGCGCGCCTGCGGCTCCGGCCCCCGCGCCGACCACGTCGCCGAGGCCGGCGCGATCGGTGCGCTGCTCGCCGCCGACGACGACCACCTCGCCGAGATCGCCGGGAACGACCGCGTCCCGCTCGCCCTGCTCGCCCGCGCCGACGGCGCGCGGCTCCGCGAGGGCGCCGCCGCCGGCCCGGTCCGGGTCCGGCTCGCCGCACCCGGCAACCCGCTGCACGGCGTCGTCCCCCAGGACCAGCCGCTGCGCCTCGACACCCTCACCGACTTCACCTCCCGGGGCATCGGCGTGCCCGGCGTGGTCAAGCCCGACCTGGCCGCCCCCGGCGAGACCATCTGGTCCGCCAAGGTCGGCAGCGGCAGCGGCGGCCAGCGCGAGGACGGCACCTCGATGGCCACCCCGCACACCGCGGGCCTGGCCGCCCTGGTCCGCGCCGCCCACCCCGACTGGACCGTCGAGCAGGTCAAGGCCGCGCTGATGAACACCGCCGGCGACACCTGGGCCGGCGACGGCGCCACCGGCCCGGTCTACGGCCCCGAACGCACCGGCGCAGGCCGGGCCCGGGTGGACCGCGCCGTCCGCACCCCCGCCGTCGCCTACGCGGCGGGCGCGGGCGCGGTGCAGGGCGCCGTCGGCGTCTCCTTCGGCCCGGTGGCGGTCGGCGGACCGCTCACCCTCGACCGCGAGGTCGAGGTGCGCAACCTCTCCGGCTCCCCGGTCGCCTACCGCACCGGCTACGCCGCCGCGACCGAACTGCCCGGCGCCCGCTTCGACGTCTCGCCCGGCCGGGTCGACGTCCCGGCCGGCGGCAGCGCCCGGGTCCGGGTCACCCTCGCGGTCCCCGGACAGCTCGGCCGCGTCCCGGACCCGACCATCGCCACCCTCCAGGGCGGCAAGGCCCGCACCTACCGGGGCGAGCTCTCCGGCCGGCTGCTGCTCACCCCGGACGACCCGGCCGTCCCCGAGCTGCGGGTGCCCGTCCTCGCGGCCCCGCGAGCGGCCTCCGAGCTGACCGCCACCACTCCGGTCCGGACCATCCGCGCGAACGCCCTGGCCGCCCTCTCCGGCACCGCCGCGCCCGGCGACCGGCCCGGACTGCTCAGCGCCTTCGCCCTGGGCGGGGAGGCCGCCCGCTGGCCCGACTGCCCGCCGGACAGCGGTGCGGCGGTCGGCCCGGGCGCCGGCATCGTGCCGGACGACAGCACGGACGAGGCCGCCGGGATCCAGGACGTCTGCGTCGAGCGCGCCGGGGACCGGGCCGCCAACCTGCGGGCGGCCGGCGCGGCCACCGACGCTCCCGCCGTCGCCGGCGACCCGCTCGCCGAGGGCGTGCTCTACCTCGGGGCCCAGGTCTGGGCGCCCGCCGCCACCCCGGTCGGCCTGTTCGGCGTCCGGGCCTCGCTCGACACCGACGGGGACGGCGCCACCGACGTGATCGTCAAGGCCGACCGGCAGCGCGGCAGCGACGTCCTGGTGGCCCGGGCGCTCGACGCCCGCACCGGCGCCGAGCTGGACGTCCAGCCGCTCAACGCGCGCTGGGGGGACACCGACACGGCGTTGCTGGACAGCGACGCGGTGGTCCTCCCGGTCCGGCTGGCCGTCCTGCCGGGCGTGCGGGCGGGTCACAGCACCGTCCGCTACGCGCTCTGGACCGGTGTGGCCGGCGCGGGGAAGCCCGATCCGGCCGGGGCCTTCTCGGCGATCGGCCTGCGCGGCACCCGGCCCACGCTGACCGTCGACGTCCTGCAACCGGCTGTCGACGTCCGCACCGGTCAGGGCGGCCCGGCGGCCGTCGCCGCGCCGGCCGGGCCCGGCACCGTCCTCGACATCCGCCGCACCGAGGGCGACACGTCCCGCCTGTTCCTGCTCCACCACTTCAACCCGGACGGCCGGAGGGGGCAGGTCCTGACCCTGCCGTGACCCCGAGGAGGGGGCGCCCGCAAACAGCCGGGCGCTCCCTCGAAAGGTGGAAGATCGGGGACGGTCGGCCCGAGTAGCCTGAGATCAGCCACGAGGATGCCCGCATGGGAGAACCATGAGCGTCGTGCCGTACCCCGACTGGATTCGGCCCCCCGCCGGTGGTTACACCGCCGAGGACCTCGACCGGCTGCAGGATCTCCCGCCGCACACCGAGCTGCTCGACGGGAGCCTGGTCTTCGTGAGTCCGCAGACGAAGTTCCACGTGAGGACGAAGCGCCTGCTGGAGCGTGCGCTGGAACAGGCTGTTCCGGACGGGTGGGAAGTCTGGCCCGAGATGACGGTGACCATCGACCGGCGGAACCGTCCGGAGCCGGACCTGCTCGTCGTCAACGCGTCCTCGGACACCGGGTATCTCCAGACGACCTTCGACGCCGAACACGTACTGCTCGCCGTCGAGGTCGTCTCGGAGGAATCGCGGGACCGGGACCGGGAGGTCAGGCCGCGGAAGTACGCGAGGGCGGGCATCCCACACTTCTGGCGGGTCGAGTGCGACGAGGGGCGTCCGATCGTCTACACCTTCGAGATCGACCCGGCCACCGGCCTCTACGGCCCCACCGGCATCCATCACAAGCAGCTGAGGCTGAACCGGCCCTTCCCGGTCGACATCGATCTGACCTGATCGCTTCCGGGTGGCTATGTCCGGATAGTGGACGGCAGATGTCAGGCTCTGGGACGGCGGAGTAGCCTCCGAGCATGTCTCGCACGATTCGTCTCGCAGTTGTCCCCGGTGACGGCATCGGCCAGGAAGTGGTGGCCGAAGGCCTCAAGGTCCTTGGTGCGGTGCTCCCCGCCGACGTGAAGCTGGAGACCACCGAGTTCGACCTCGGCGCCCGGCGCTACCACCGCACCGGCGAGACGCTGCCGGACAGCGTCCTGGCCGAGCTGAAGGCGCACGACGCGATCCTGCTCGGCGCCATCGGCGACCCGAGCGTCCCGTCGGGCGTACTGGAGCGGGGGCTGCTGCTCAAGCTGCGGTTCGCCTTCGACCACCACATCAACCTCCGCCCCGGCCGGCTCTTCCCCGGCGTGAAGTCCCCGCTGGCCGGCGAGCCGGACATCGACTTCGTGGTCGTCCGCGAGGGCACCGAGGGCCCGTACGTCGGCAACGGCGGCTCGCTGCGCACCGGGACCGAGCACGAGGTGGCCACCGAGGTCAGCCTGAACACCGCGTTCGGCATCGAGCGGGTCGTCCGGGACGCGTACGCGCGTGCCGCCGCCCGGCCGCGCAAGAAGCTCACCCTCGTCCACAAGAACAACGTGCTGGTGCACGCCGGCCACCTGTGGACCCGGATCTTCGAGCAGGTCGGCCGGGAGTTCCCCGAGGTCACCACCGACTACCTGCACGTCGACGCGGCGACCATCTTCTTCGTCACCCAGCCCGAGCGGTTCGACGTCATCGTGACCGACAACCTGTTCGGCGACATCCTGACCGACCTGGCCGCCGCCGTCACCGGCGGGATCGGCCTGGCCGCCAGCGGCAACATCAACCCGAGCGGCGCGTTCCCGTCGATGTTCGAGCCTGTGCACGGTTCGGCGCCGGACATCGCGGGCCAGGGCAAGGCCGACCCGACCGCCACCGTGCTGTCGGTCGCCATGCTGCTGGAGCACCTCGGCCTCGCCGCCGAGGCCGCCCGGATCGAGGCCGCGGTCGCCGCGGACCTCACCGAGCGGACCGGAACCCGTACCACCGCCCAGGTCGGCGACGCGCTCGCCGCCCGAGTATCCGGCTAGGCCGGAACCGAAAGAAGGTAGTCCGGCCTGGCAGGGCCGGAACCGACAGACGGTGTTCCGGCCGGTGGGCCGGACCCCATAACGGCAGCTTGCGGCTCTCCGAGGAGCCGGCGACTGTTCGGCACGGCCCTCTGGATGCGAGTATCGACAGTGGGCCGTGCCGTTGTGCGTCCGTTTCGGGGAAATCCACCGAAACGCTCACCCGGCGGAGGCGGCCCGGACCAACCCCACGGTGAAGGACACACAGCCATGAGCACGCCCACCCAGGCGCCCATCACGTTCGACCTCAAGCCCTCCGCCCACCCGCTCTCCGACGCGGAGCGCGAGGCCCGACTGGTTAACCCGGGTTTCGGGAGGGTCTTCACCGACCACATGGTCACCATCCGCTGGACCGAGGGCGTGGGCTGGCACGACGCCCAGCTGGCGCCGTACGCGCCGCTGGAGATCGACCCGGCCAACATGACCCTCCACTACGGTCAGGCGATCTTCGAGGGCCTCAAGGCGTACCGCCAGGCCGACGGCTCGATCTCGACCTTCCGCCCGGAGGCCAACGCGGCCCGCTTCCAGTCCTCGGCCCGCCGCCTGGCGATGCCGGAGCTGCCGGTCGAGACCTTCGTCGAGGCGGTCGAGCTGCTCGTGCAGCAGGAGCAGGCGTGGGTCCCGAACGAGGCCGAGCAGAGCCTCTACCTGCGCCCGTTCATGTTCGCTACCGAGGTCGGCCTGGGTGTCCGCCCGGCCAACTCCTACCTCTTCATGATCATCGCCTCTCCGGCCGGCGCCTACTTCTCCGGTGGCGTCAAGCCGGTCTCGGTCTGGCTCTCCGAGGACTACGTCCGCGCCGCCCCGGGCGGCACGGGCGCCGCCAAGTGCGCCGGCAACTACGCCGCCTCGCTGGTGGCCCAGGCCGAGGCCGCCGCCAAGGGCTGCGACCAGGTGGTCTGGCTCGACGCCGCCGAGCACCGGTGGATCGAGGAGATGGGCGGCATGAACCTGTACTTCGTCTTCGGCGAGGGTGCGGACGCCCGGATCGTCACCCCGGAGCTGTCCGGCGCCCTGCTGCCCGGCATCACCCGTGACTCGCTGCTCCAGCTCGCGGCCGACCTCGGCTACGCGGTCGAGGAGCGGAAGATCTCCACCGAGGAGTGGAAGCAGGGCAACGCCGACGGCACCCTCACCGAGGTCTTCGCCTGCGGCACCGCCGCGGTGATCACCCCCGTCGGCTCGGTCAAGTCCCGCGGCGGCGACTGGACCGTCGGCGCCGGCGAGCCCGGCCCGGTCACCATGGAGCTGCGCAAGACCCTGCTGGCCATCCAGGGCGGCCAGGCGGCCGACACCCACGGCTGGCTGCACAAGATCGTCTGACCGCCGCGAGCGGCACGTCCGGGAGCCCGCCGCGGCGGGCCCCCGGACGGAACGGGAGCCGCCCGGGCCGCGCGCCGGCCCGTCGCGCGCCGGCCACCGGGCGGACCCGTCACGCAGCCGCGGCCCCCGTTCCGGATACCGAGACGGGGCGGCCGGATCCCGGATCGGTGTGCCAGACTGCGAGCGTGTCCTCGCTTTCGCTGATTATTAGCAGCAGGCGCGCCGGTCCGCAGTGACCGCTCCCGCAGTACCCGATGCGGAGCGACCACCAGCGTCCAGACCCGCGCGCAGACCTCTCGCACCCGCGAGGGGTCTTTTTGTTTCCCCCGGACCGGCCGGAGCCCCCACAAGGGGCCGAGGGACACCGGGGAGCGCGCGGGATGCTGGACAGTGGAGCCGGATCAGAACCGGCAGAGCAGCACCCGACCTCCCGGAACGGAGAACCCAGGGTCATGACCCAGGCGAGCAACCTCCCAGACGACGCCTTCCACGTCTTCGACACCACCCTGCGCGACGGGGCCCAGCGCGAGGGCATCAACCTCACGGTGGCCGACAAGCTGGCCATCGCCCGGTACCTGGACGAGTTCGGGGTCGGCTTCATCGAGGGCGGCTGGCCCGGCGCCAACCCCCGGGACACCGAGTTCTTCGCCCGCGCCGCCACCGAGCTGGACCTGGCCAACGCCCAGCTCGTCGCCTTCGGCGCCACCCGCCGGGCCGGCGGCAACGCGGCCGACGACCCCCAGCTCGCCGCCCTGGTGAACTCGGGCGCGCCCGTCGTCACCCTGGTCGCCAAGGCCCACGACCGCCACGTCGAGCTGGCGCTGCGCACCACGCTGGACGAGAACCTGGAGATGATCCGGGACAGCGTCGCCCACCTGCGCGCCCAGGGCCGCCGCGTCTTCATCGACTGCGAGCACTTCTTCGACGGCTACAAGGCCAACCGGGACTACGCCCTCGCCGTGGTCCGGGCCGCCCACGCGGCCGGCGCCGACGTGGTGGTGCTCTGCGACACCAACGGCGGGATGCTGCCGGCCGGCGTGCACGACATCGTCGCCGACGTGCTCCGCGAGACCGGGGCCCGGCTCGGCATCCACGCCCAGGACGACACGGGCTGCGCCGTCGCCAACACCCTGGCCGCGGTGGACGCGGGCGCCACCCACGTCCAGTGCACCGCCAACGGCTACGGCGAGCGGGTCGGCAACGCCAACCTCTTCCCGGTGGTCGGCGCGCTGGAGACCAAGTACGACCGCCGGGTGCTGCCCGCCGGCAAGCTGGCCGAGATGACCCGGATCTCGCACGCCGTCGCGGAGCTGGTCAACCTGACCCCCTCCACCCACCAGCCCTACGTCGGCTTCTCCGCGTTCGCCCACAAGGCCGGCCTGCACGCCTCGGCGATCAAGGTCGACCCGGACCTGTACCAGCACATCGACCCGGAGACGGTCGGCAACACCATGCGGATGCTGGTCTCCGACATGGCCGGCCGGGCCTCCGTCGAGCTGAAGGGCAAGGAGCTCGGCTACGACCTCTCGACCGACCGCGACCTCGCCGGACGGGTGGTGGCCAGGGTCAAGGCGCAGGAGAGCCTCGGCTACACCTACGAGTCCGCCGACGCCTCGTTCGAGCTGCTGCTCCGCGACGAGGTGCGGGGCGACCGCGCGCGCTTCTACACCCTGGAGTCCTGGCGGACCATCAGCGAGCAGGGGCCGGAGGGGAGTACCGGGAACGAGGCCACCGTCAAGCTCCGGGCCAAGGGCGAGCGGATGATCGCCACCGGCGAGGGCAACGGTCCGGTCGACGCGCTGGACAAGGCCCTGCGCACGGCGCTGGAGCGGATCTTCCCGCAGCTGGCCAAGCTGGAGCTGGTCGACTACAAGGTCCGGATCCTGGAGGGCCAGCACGGCACCGGCTCGAAGACCCGGGTGCTGATCGAGACCACCGACGGGACCTCCGCCTGGTCCACGGTCGGGGTGGCCGACAACGTGGTGACCGCCTCCTGGCTCGCCCTGGAGGACGCCTACACCTACGGCCTGCTCCGGTCCGGCCTGGAGCCCGTCACCGAGTGACCGGCGTGACCGTGCGGCCCGTGGACCGGAGGGTCCGCGGGCCGCACCGCTGTCGCGCGCACCGTCGCCGTACGCGCCCGTCTCACCGAAGGCGGGCGAGGAGGGCGTGTTCGACGAGGGTGATGAGGGCGCTCTTGGCGCTGTCCCGGCGTCGGGCGTCGAGGGTGACGACGGGGGTGTCGGG
>NZ_JBEXNT010000054.1:0-55179 GCF_040611255.1 Kitasatospora sp. NPDC002965
GGGGCTCCGCGCCACGGGGTTTGGGGTGGTTGCGGCGGCCGGAAGGCACCGGCCGGGCGTCCCACGCGAACCCCTTACCCCCGGAGATGGCCGGCGGACCGCGCCGCGGACCGCGGCGGCGTGGTGTCAGACGAGGGAAGGGGAGGCGTGGAACTGGCGGGTGAGGTAGTTGGACCAGGTCTGGTGGAAGGCGGTGGCGAGTCGGGAGTGCGGGGCGATGAGGTCGAAGGCGTGGTAGGCGCCGGGGTAGAGGTGGAGTTCGACCGGGACGCCGTGGGCCCGCAGGCGGGCCGCGTAGTCGAGGTCCTCGTCGCGGAAGCAGTCGAGGTCGCCGACGGTGATGAAGGTGGGTGGCAGGGCGCCGAGGTCGGTGGTGCGCGCGGGGGCGGAGTAGGGGCAGACGTCGTCGGTGCCGGCGCGGTCGCCCAGGATCGCCTGCCAGGCGAGCAGGTTGGTCGAGCGGTCCCAGATGCCGATGTCGGTGATCTCGTGGCTCGACGCGGTGCGGTTGCGGTCGTCGAGCATGGGATAGGTAAGTGACTGGAACAGGGGTGTCACGCCGCCGCGGTCGCGGATCAGGAGGGTCGTGGCCGCCGCGACGCCTCCGCCGCCGCTCTGGCCCGCGATGCCGATGCGGGCGCCGTCCAGGCCCAGGGCGTCCGCCTCGCGGCCGAGCCACTGGTAGGCGGTGAAGCCGTCCTCGGCGGCGCCGGGGGCGGGTGTCTCGGGGGCGAGCCGGTAGTCGACCACGGCGACGGCGCAGCCGACGCTCGCGCCGAGCCGGGTGAGCCACGGGTCGTCCTGGGCGGCGAAGCCGAGCACCTGTCCGCCGCCGTGGAACCAGAGCAGGACCGGCAGAGGTCCGGGCGCTCCGGTGGGGCGCAGAAGGCGGATCGGTACGTCGGGGCCGTCCGTCCGGCTCGCGAGGTGCGTCTCGACGGTCACCGACGGGTCGCCGGGTTGGGCGTCGGCGGCGGCCTCGGCCTGGGCGCGGAACGCCGCGCGCGTTGCGGCGAGGTCTGTCAGGTCGAACGCGCCGTTGGGGGTCATGGGGACCGCGTCGAGGGCCAGGCTCAGTTCCTGGTCCATCAGTTGACGGGATGCGGGCATGGTCGTTCCTGCTTTCGGGAGAGGCGTTTCAGGGGCGGAACGAGTCGATGACGACCACACCGGTGGGTCCGTAGGTCTCCAGGGACTCCAGGACCTCGCTCGCCTCGTGGAGGCCGACGGTGCGCGAGACGATGCGGCCGGGGGCGAGGCGGCCGGCGGCGATCATGTTCAGCATCGTGCCGAAGCGCTGGCCCTGCATGCCGAAGGCGCTCAGGAACTCCAGTTCCTTGACCATCATGACGTCGACCGGCAGCGCGACGTCCCCCTGTTCCGCAGCGGTGGTGTGACCGAGCTGGAGGTGGCGGCCCCGGGTGCGCAGGGAGAGGACGGAGTTGCGGCAGGCGGCGGCGATGCCCACCGCGTCGACCGACACGTGTGCACCGCCGCCGGTGAGGGTCTTCACCGCTTCGGCGGGGTCGTCGGTCGCCGCGTTGACGGTGTGGACGGCGCCGAGTGCGCGTGCGGCGTCCAGCTTGTCTTCCGTGATGTCGATCGCGATGACGTTGGCGCCCGTCGCCGCGGCGATCTCGACAGTCGACAGTCCCATGCCGCCCCCGGCGCCGTACACCGCGACCCACTCGCCGCCGCGGACCCGCGCCTGGTCGACGACGCCGTGGAAGGCGGTCATGTAGCGGCAGGCCAGCGCGGCGACGTCGACGAAGTCGACGCCCTCCGGTACCTCGACCAGGTTGACGTCGGCGAAGCGGACCATGACGTACTCGGCGAAGGCGCCCCAGTAGGAGACCCCCGGTACGAGCGAGTCCACGTGCTCGCAGACGTGCTGGTTGCCGCTGCGACACATCTCGCACGCGCCCTCGCCGGGGTTCATCGGGAAGATGACGCGGTCTCCCTCCTTCCACCCCCGCACCTCGCGGCCGACCTCCACGACGGTGCCGGCGAACTCGTGGCCGAGGACGAACGGGGCCTCGACACGCGGTCCGCCCGTCCAGAACTCCCCCGCCCACAGGGCCCAGTCGGTCCGGCAGATCCCGTTCGCCCCGACGCGCACGATCGCGCCGTCCGGCGGGCAGGCGGGTTCCGGCACGTCGCGGATGACGAGCGGCTTGTGGAGTTCCTCGATGACTGCGGCGCGCATGGCGCGGCCTCCTCGTGCTGCGGGGGTGGCGGGAGCGGCGGGCAACCGCCCAAAGTCCACCTGTTCAAGTGGTGGACTTGAAAGCTAGCCGCTTGCCCGGAATCGTGTCAACCACTTAAAGTGGTGGACATGGACGACAGGGACGACAGGACCGGCAGCCGCGAGGGGCGCCAGCGCGCCAAGGCCGACTTCCGCTTCGACGACGCGCGACTGTGCTTCGCCTTCGCGGGCACCCTGGCCGACCGCGGCACGGACGCGCCCTTCGAACGGCTGGCCCGGCCCGAGGACTTCAGCCGCTGGGCCGTCGAGAGCGACTGCACGACAGCGGCGCCGCCCTGCACCGAGGCCGACCTCGGCCGCGCCAGGCGGCTGCGTGAGGCGATCCAGCGGACCGGCCTCGCCCTGGCGGACTCCGCACCGCCCTCGCCCGAGGACGTCGCGCTCGTCAACCGCGCCGCCGCCGAACCCCCCTCGACACCCGAACTCGCCCCCGACGCGACCACCGTGCGCTGGCACGGCGACACGGTCGCGGCGGTGCTCTCGACGGTCGCCCGGGATCTGATCGCCCTCTGCGCGTCGGAGCACCGCACCCGCGTCCGCATCTGCGGGAACCCCGACTGCGGTGTCCCCTTCGTCGACACCTCGCGCGCGGGTGCCCGCCGCTGGTGCTCGATGAAGACCTGTGGCGCGCTCGTCAAGAAGCGCGCCTACCGGGCGAGGCTGCAGACACCCGCCGACGGCGCCCGGTAACGCTTCGCGCCCTGCCGGGGCCGTTCACGACGCGCAGGGAGCCGGGCAGGTGGGTGCTGGGCCCGCCGGGGCGGTGCCGGCCAGGACGTGGACTCCGGGGAGTCCAAGTGGACGAGGCCGCGGAGCAGAGCCGCGGCGATCCGGGGCCGGGAGGGCCGGCCGCTCACACCCGGGTCTGCAGCACCCGGCCCGGCCGGAGCGATCCGTCCGATCGGAGTTCCTCGAACTCCAGGGCCGTTGTGAGGCCCAACTCCTCGTACTCGCGCACCAGGCGGCCGTCCTCACCGGCCCAGCAGTGCGTCCGGAGCAACTGCGCGCCACGCCGGACGGCCTCGGCCCGAGCGTCGGCGACGAGGGTCTCCATGGTGAGCTGCCGACCGCGCCTGCGGCCCGTACCGGCTCCGCCGGGCGGCCGGTGCTCCGCTGTTCGCCGCCCTCCCCCGGGGCTGGCAGCACGACCGACCGCGCCGAACGATGCCGGGCTCCGGCCGGCGCCCGCGCGGCGACCCGGCTCCGCGTTTCGGCACTCGGCGGCCCTGGCCGACAGCAGCCTTCCGCCCGGGGCCGGTGTTCACAACCTGTTCCGATCATGTGAGATGACTACCTGTCAGATCATTTCTGGCGTAGCGTTTTCGCCATGGGGCGGGAGGATCCTTGGCTGGCGCGCATCGAGGACACCCAGGGGCGCGTGCACGGTGCCGGGACGATGCTCGACGGCGAGTACGTGCTGACGTGTGCGCATGTGGTCGAGGAGGCCATCGCCGCCGGGCGTGAAGCCGATCGCGAGGTCCGGGTCCGGATCGCCGGACGTCCCGACGACGCCTACCCGGCGACCGTTGTCGAGAGCTGCTGGCAGCCGCCGTTACCGGACCAGCGCGGGGATGTGGCGATCCTCGCCCTGCGGTCCGTGGTGCCGGGCGCACCGCGCGCGAGGATCCGGCGGACCTGGCAGCACGACGAGATCGTGCGCATCTTCGGCTTCCCGGCGGGTACCGACAACGGCCAACTGGTCAACGCGAGGATCACCTCGTACGACTTCACCGGGGAGCGGGTCCAGCTCGACGCGGTACTGGAGCAGCGCGTCGGCCGCGGGTTCAGCGGTGCGGCGGCGCTCGCCGCGGACGGTCAGATCCTCGGCGTGATCGCGGTCGTCCGGGCACCGCTCGCCGAGAGCAGCTGGATGATCGCGGTCCGGACGCTGTACAGGTACGCGAGCGCGGTGCTCGACGGGCACCTGACGAGCCGGCCCTCGCAGGTACTGCCGGGCGACTGGCCGTCGCCGCAGGTCCCGGAGGTCCTGGACGACCCGGTGCAGCTCGCGCTGACCCGGCACCTGGTCGGCTGGCTGGCGTCCGACGGGCCGGGCGGGGTCTGTGCGATCGGCGGTGGCGGCGCGGTCGCGCTGACGTCCCGCCTGGTGGGCCTGACGGTGCCGGGCTACCGTCGGGCGGCCCCCGACGAAACCGTGAGCGGCGCCCCGCCCGGCACCGTCCCACAGCTGGGCGAGGTGGACGCCGCCGTCGACGCGACCGGGCGGACGACGGAGCAGGTCGCCCAGCAGCTCGCGGAGAGTCTGAGCCTGCTGACCGACCGTGTCAGCGATGACCTCGCCCACCAGCTGGAGGAGTTGGGCTCACCGATAGTTGTCGTGGTGAACGCGGTCGACCTGGCGGCCGACCCCGGAGAGCTGTACTACCGGCTGCTGGAACCGATCGCCGCGCGGGCGTCGAGCATCGGCGTGCGCCTGCTGCTCGCCTACCACGGCGCCCCTCCGCGCTATGTCCGCAGTGCGGTCGCGGCGAGCCTCGGGCAGCCCGCCGCGGCCGTCTCGCCGAGCGGTCGGCACGGCGGAGAGACAGAGCTCGGCGACCGACTCGGACGGCTCGACCGGTTGGTCGAGGAGGTCGACGCGGCCGAGCGCGACGCCCGGGCGTGCCGTGACTACGTCGCGCCGCGGATCCTCGGCGCACCGCCGCCACAGGTCGCCGGCGCGGCCGCGCTCGCGGTCCGTCTGCGGGTGCTGCGGGACACCGGCCCGGCCGCCGCCGGGTCCACCCTCCGGGGATGGCTGCTGGGGGAACTCGGCTCCTGCGAGGAGGCAGCCGCCCGGTCGCTGGTGCGGGCCCGGCGATTGAACGCCGAGTGCACGGCCCTGCTCGCCCGGCGGAACCGGGCCCGGGGGCGGCTGGACGCCTACCGTTCGGAGGCCGCGGCGCGCGGCCTGATCGAGGAACTGGGCGAGTCGTACGAGGCGGCCCGGCGGCTGCTCTACAGCGGTGGATGCGACCTGCCGCTCGCCGAGCTCCGGGTCGAGGAGTACCACCGGGCCGTTCGGCGCGAGATCGACGGGAGGCAGGCATGAACCGGTGCAGCCGTCCTGGCTGTGGTGGCGAACTCGACGCGACCACCTACTGCCGGCGCTGCCTGCTTCCGCCGCCGGTGGCCGCGCCGACGGGCGGTGGCCGGCTGCCGGCCGCAAGCGGCACCGGGGAGCGGGCCCCGGGGCGGTCGGTTGCGGTGAGCACCAACCGCGGCACGGTGCCGTCCGCGCGCCCCGCAGAGCCCGTACAGCCGCCGCGCCCGTTCGGCGACGACCCCTGGTGGGGACTGGGCCTCGTCACACTGCCGACGATCGCCGGACCGGAGCCGAACCGCGCGGTCAGAGCCGCTCCGCGAATCCCGGAGGAGCGCAGGCTCTGCCCCGATCCCGCCTGCCGCCGCCCCGTGGGCACGGGTCTCGACGGCCAGCCGAGCCTGTTGGAGGGGCGCTGCCCGTACGACGGGACGGCCTACTCGTTCGTGCCGAGACTCAGCCGGGGCGACCTGCTGGCGGACCGCTACCGGGTCGAGGGCTGCATCGGGCACGGGGGCTTCGGCTGGGTCTACCTCGCCCACGACGAGCGCCTGAACAACCGTCCGGTGGCGCTCAAAGGCCTGATCGACGCGGCGGACCCCGCGCGGGTCGAGGAGGCCGCCGAGGAGAAGCGGTTCCTGATCGAGCTCAGGCACGACGACATCGTCGACATCTACGACTTCGTGACACACGAGCCGGCAGGCGGGTCCCAGCACGGCTACCACGGCTACCTCGTGATGGAGTACGTACCCGGCTACTCCCTGGAGCGCCCGGAGCTGTTCGGCCGGCTGGAGACCGAGCAGGTCATCGGCTACGTCCTGCGCGTGCTCCGGGCGTTCCAGTACCTCCACGACAGCCGGTACCTGTTCTGCGACCTGAAGCCGAGCAACCTGATGGTGTACGGCTCCCGGATCAAGCTGATCGACCTCGGCGCGGTGCGCGAGGCCGGGGCAGTGGGCAGCGGAGCGTACTCGGAGGAGTACATGGCCCCGGAGCTGATGGTCACCGGGCCCACCGTCGCCACCGACCTCCACACGGTGGGCAGGACCCTGGAGTCGCTCTTCCGGTGGTACACCGCCGACCCGGACAGTGCCCGCTTCACCTCGCTGCGCCGGCTCATCAGCCGCGCCACCCATCACGATCCGCAGCTGCGCTTCGCCTCGGCAGCCGACCTGGCGGGCCAACTGAGCGGCGTGCTGCGCGAGTTGGTATCCCACCGGGACAGTACCCAGTACACCGCGCCGTCGCTGCTCTTCGCCCGCTCCACCACGCTGATCGACCCCGGGCTCGGGACGGTGCCGCCGCTCGACCGGTGGACGAGCACCGCGGCGCTGCGGGCGGCGGTCGAGGGCAGCTGCCGCCCGCTCGCCACCGCGCCGCCCACGCCGGTCATGGCGGCGGCCGGGCTGCCCGAGCCGCTGGTCGACGCCCGCGACTCCGCCGCCGGCTTCCTCCGGGCGTCGGTCAGCACCGATCCTGCGGTCGCCCTCTCCCAACTCGCCTCCTACGCCGATCCCGTCCCGGCCTCCGCCCGTGCTTCCTCGCCCGAGGTCGAGTTGCTGCGCTGCCGACTCCACCTGCGGCTCGACGACATCGGGGCGGCGCGCGCCGCGCTGGACCGGGCGAGGGGCCTGCTGCGGCCCGGGTGGCGGCTCAACTGGCACGAGGGGCTGACAGCCCTGGCCGAGCAGCAGTTCGGCGGCGCGGAGAAGATGTTCACCTCCTGCTGCCAGATGCTGCCGGGCGAGCTCGCGCCGCAGCTCGCACTGGCACTGTGCGCCGAGTACCGAGCGGCGACCGAGGAGGAGCTCGACGCCGCATCGGCGGCCTACCTGGCGGTGTGGCGGACCGACAGCTGGCACGAGAGCGCCGCCTTCGGCCACGCCCGGACGAGGCTCCGGCGCGGCGACCGGGCCGGTGCGGTCTCGGCGTTGCGGCAGATACCCGACACCTCACCGCACCATCGGGCGGCGCGGATCGCCGCGCTGCGGATCCACACAGGGCGGCTCGGCGCGGGCCCCGGGGGCCTGCCCGACCGAGCGGACCTCGCCGAAGCCGAACAGCTGCTGGCCACACTGCCGCTGGACGAACCCGAGCGGCGCCGGCTGGCCGCCCTGATCCTGGAGGCCAGGCTCGACCGCCTGCGCACCCCGCGACCGGGCCGGACCGCCTCCGACGACGGCGTCACGGAGCACGAGCTCCGGTCGGACCTGGAGAGGGAATACCGGGCGTTCGCCCACGGGGCACCCGACGCGAACCGCCACACCGTTCTCGTCGATCTGGCCAACGCCGTGAGGCCGGTCACCACGCGGTGAACCGGCAGTCCTGGACGGATCGTCAATCTTGCCCTACAGACGAGGAACTGGCACATGACCGAAGCACCGAGCGTCACCCTGGAGGCCAACTACGACAAGTACCGATCCCTGGACGAACGCGAGGTGCACGTCTACCTCAGCGTGGTCGCGAGCACCGCAGCCGACCGGCGGGCGAGCCCGCCGAGCGATGCGCAGTTCGCCGAGGTCATCCTGCTGGACCAATCGGGGTCGATGAGCGATCCGCGCACCAAGCTCCAACGTGCCAAGGAGGCGAGTTGCGCCGCCATCGACACCCTGCGCGAGGGAACCCGCTTCGCGGTGGTCGCCGGTACCCACCAGGCAACCATGATCTACCCTCGGGAGTCCTTCCTCGCCCCGGCGAACGCCGTCACCCGTGCGGAGGCGAAGCAGGCCGTCAACCGGATCGCCCCAGGCGCCCAGGGCACGGTCATCGGCGCCTGGCTCGACAAGGCCCGTGAACTGCTCGAACCGCACGGCGATCTGATCTGCCACGCGCTCCTGCTCACCGACGGACGCAACGAGCACCAGGACCGGTCGGCGCGGTCGATGGAGACCGTACTCGCCGACTGCCGTTCCGTGTTCACCTGCGACGCCCGCGGTATCGGCGCGGACTGGGAGCCCGCCGAACTGCGGCGGATCGCCGAGGAGCTCCAGGGCACCGCGGACGCGGTGCCCGACCTGGCCGACCTGGCGCCCGACTTCCGCGCGCTGATCCGCGTCGCCATGGGCCGCACGCTGTCCGACCTGGCCCTGCGCGTGCGCTGCGCACCGGGAGTGTCGGTGTCCGTCCTCGAACAGGCCCACCCGGCGCTGGCCGACCTGGTCGGCCACCGCCTGCCGCTGGCCGGAACAGCGGCGGCCGACTACCCGACCGGCCCCTGGAGCAGCGAGGCACGCCGGTATGTCGCGACCTTCGCCGTGACCGGCGACCGGACGGTCGGCGCCGACGCGGAGACCCTGGCTTCCATCGAAGTGGTCACCGGATCGATCGGCACCGAACTGGCCACACCCGTCAGCCCGGTGGAGGTGATCAGCGCGCGCTGGCTCGACCAGCCGGCCCCGGAGACCGTCCTCGGGGCCGATCGGCGCCGCCACGAGCGGGAGAAGGAGCTGTACGACCTCAGATGGCGGGGCGGGGCACTGTTCCGCCAGGGTGACCGCCACGGGGCGCGCGATGCCTGGGGCCGGGCCGTGGCGCTCGCCACCGAGCTGCGCAACGAGGACGCGCTCCGGCGGCTGGGCAAGGTCGTCCGGGTCGAGGATGCCGTTCGCGGCGTGGTCAGCCTGCTACCGGAGCTTGATCCGGACTACGTCCTGCAGGCCATGATGGGCACGGCCACCAGCACCTCGTACGGCCTCTCGCGCACCCCGACGACGAGGGCCGATCCGGCGCCCGGGTTCCCGTCGGCCCCGGGGCCCGACTGCCCGAGGTGCGGCCGGGTCGCGGTGGTCGGCGCGCGGTACTGCGAGAACCTCGACTGCGACTACGAATTCACCGGCAGCTCACCGGTGACGGGCGGATGACGGCCCCGCCCGCGGTGGCGCCCGAAGCGGTGGCGGACGAACCGGCGACGCCCTCCACGACCGCGCGCACCCTGCGCCGGCTCCGCGGGGCGCTGGTGGCGGGCAGCCTGCTGACCGGGGCGCTGTGCCTGGTGGTGTCCAGCCAGGCACACGGCGGAACCGACGCCGTCGGCGGGCGGGCCGCCCCTGCGGTGCTCCGGGCCGAGGCCGCGTACGGCGCGCTCGCGGATGCCCAACGCGCGGCGGTGCACGGCTTCCGGCAGGGCACCGTGGTCCTCGGCGGACTCGGCGAGCAGTACCGGAACGACATCGCCGCGATCAACCAGAACCTGGCGGAACTGGCCGGGGACACCGTGGCGGGCGCGACGGTCAGCAGCGATCTGCAACTCGTCGAGGGGCTCGTCGTCAACTACAACGCCGAGCTCGAACAGGCCGCCGCCGACTACCGGCAGACCGGTGAGCTCACCCGCGCCCTGCCGGCCCTGTGGTACGCGACCCTGCAGTACCGGGAGGTCTCGAACACGCTGGACCGGCTGCGGACGGAGGAGAACGCCGCGCTGGCCGACCGGCGCGGTTCGGTGTGGCTGGCGCGCACCGCAGATCTGCTGTTCCTGGTGCCGTTCGCGCTGGTGCTGGCGCTCTTCGCGCGGACACAGTCGGTGCTGCGCCGCCGGTTCCGGCGTCGGTTGAGCATCCGGTTGACGACTGCTGTGCTCGCCCTCACCGCGACGGCCCTGTTGTGCGGTCTGTCGCTCCACGTCTCGGACGGACGCCTGCGCTCGGCCCTGGACGGTCCGTTCGCCCGAGCCGTCACCCTGGCACAGGAGCAGGCGAGCCGGTCCGCCGCCCAGGCCGACAGGGACCTGTACGCCATCGTCACGCAGGCCTGCCCGGCCGCCGGGTCCTGCGGGACCCACCTGGCACCGCAGGCGTCCGGACCCGCGACCGCCGAGCCGGGGCGGACAGGTCACCACCAGGCCGAGGCCGAGGCCGCGTTCACCAGTGGTGCCACCGACGCGGAGGCCTACTCCTCCGTCCTCCTGGCACTTCTCGCGCTGCTGACCTCAGTCGCAGCCACGGCGGCCGCTCTCGCGCTGAATCCGCGCATCGACGAGTACCGGTTCGGAGGCCAGTGATGCGGCAGAGGCGACAGGCAGCTCTCCGGCTCCTTCTGGTCCTCACCCTGCTGGCGGCGTCGGCCGCCTGCCTCGGAGGCTCGTCCGGCCGGCGCGTCCTGGTCATCATGACACCCTGGACCGCCGAGGCCGAGAGGAACTCCTTCCAAGCAGTACTCACGGCCTTCAAGGCCGAGACCGGCATCACCGTCCACGCCTCCCCCACCCGGGCGCTCGACCAGGTACTGCGGACCGCCGTACAGAAGCGCGAGGCACCGGACCTCGCTGTCATGGCGAACCCCGGGGCGCTGCGCTCCTACGCGCAGCAGGGCGACCTGGTCCGGCTGGACCGCTTCCAGGACAGGGCACTCGGCAGCGGACTCGTCGATCTGCTGAGGTCCGACTACGGCCCCCCGTGGTCCCGCGCCGGGGAGGCCGTGAACGGCGATCCGTACGCGGTCATGGTCAAAGCCTCCGTCAAGAGCCTCATCTGGTACGCACCCCAGCGGCTCGCCACCCGGCCGCCCGACACCTGGGCCGGCTTGGTGGGCGTCGGCCGGTCGATGGTCCAGCGGGGCGACACGCCCTGGTGCCTGGCCCTGGCCGACCCGCCCAACTCGGGGTGGCCGGGCACCGACTGGATCGAGGACATCCTGCTGCACCAGTCGGGTGCCGACATCTACACGGACTGGGTCGACGGCAAGCTCGACTGGACATCGCCGCAGGTCAGAGAGGCCTGGCAGGCATGGGGCCAGATCTTCACCGCAGAGGGCTCGATCCACGGCGGCCCGCTGACCGCGCTCCTGACCGGCTACGGCGAGGGGGCCTATCCGCTCTTCACCGCATCGCCCGGCTGCTACTTCGAGCACGGCGCCCCCGTCACCCCGGACCCCACCGCAGTGACCAAACCCCTCCCGGGAAAGGACTACGACTTCGTCCCGTTCCCCGAGTTCCGGCCGACACCGACGCCGACGCCGGCGTACGAGGTGTCGGGAGATCTCGTCGCGATGTTCCACGACTCGCCCGAGGCGGAGCGGTTCATGGCCTTCCTCGCGAGCCCGCAGGCCCAGCAGATCTGGCCGGGCCTGCAGCCGGAGTCGGCTTTCTCCGCCAACCGCGCCGTCGCCACGCGGCTGGCGTCCGGTCACGCCACCGGCAGCGTCGCCCGCCGGATCGACGAGTTGCTGACCTCGTCCGCCATCCTCTGCTTCGACGCCTCGGACAGCATGCCCAGCAGCATGGCAGCCGCGTTCAACCGCGCGGTGCTCGACTATCTGAACGACCCGACCCGACTGCCGACGATCCTCGCCGGGCTGGACAAGGTCCGGGCCGACGCCTATCCGCCGTCGACGCAGAGCTCCGTCTGCGCACACTCATCCCCAGGCCAGGAGGCCAAGTGACAACACGTACCGAATTCGCCCTCGCGTCCGGCGGGACGCTGGTGGTCGAGAGCGAGGACACCGGCGCAGGCGTCGCGCCTGCGGGCCGGGGAACTCTGGAGAGAGCGGGCGCCACGGTGCGGGACTCGCTGCACACCGTGGTCAACACGGCATCCGACGTGATCGAAGCGTTCCGTGCCCTGCCACGCCGGCCTGACGAGATCGAGGTCGGGTTCGGCGTCAAGCTGGACGGCAGCGTCGGCGTGATCCTGGCGGGCGGCACCGCCGGCGTCCACTTCAACGTGACGCTCCGCTGGTCCCCCGAGGAACCCGCCGGCGAGGCCGACGAGGAGGAGTGACCGCAGCTGCCCGGTGCGAGTCGCAGGCCCCGGCCCCGCGACTCACACCCGGCATCGCGCGGCCACGGCGGGACGCGTCCGAGCAGGCGGCCGGCGGTCTCCACAACGAACCCCGCCCCGGCCACACCCGCTCGCGCGGTGCATCGCCCCCTCGGTGAGCCCGACTATCCCGCCTGCCGGGCCCGGTGGGCCGCGATCAGATCGCGGTACCAGGCGTAGGACGCCCTCGGGGTTCGCTTCTGCGTCGCAAAGTCGACGTGGACGAGGCCGAAGCGCTGGTGGTAGCCCTCGGCCCACTCGTAGTTGTCGAGGAGGGACCACGTGTAGTAGCCGCGGACGTCGACGCCTTGGGCGAGAGCGGCGGCGAGGGCGTCGAGGTGGCCGGCGAGGTAGTCGATGCGGAAGGTGTCGTCGAGCTCCTCGGTGGTGGAGCAGCCGTTCTCGGTGATGGTGACGGGCGGAAGGGCGGCGCCGTAGCGGTCGCGGAGGCCGGTGAGGAGTTCGCGCAGGCCGTCGGGGACGACGGGCCAGTCGAAGGTGGTGCGGGGGACGCCCTCGATCGGGGCTTCGGCGAAGGGGAGGCCCGGCTCGGTGGGGGCGGCGATGCGGGTGGGGTTGTAGTAGTTGACGCCGAGGCCGTCGAGCGGGGTGGCGGTGATGAGCTTCAGGTCGCCGTCGTGGACGCTGCCGCCGAGGTCGGGGCCGACGCCGTAGGCGGAGAGGTCGGGGTAGCGGCCGAGGAGGAGGGGGTCGGTGAACAGGCGGTTGTGGAGGGCGTCGTAGGCCTCGGCGGCGGCGAGGTCGGCGTCGGCGGACGAGGCGGGCCACACGGGGGTGAGGTTGTTGGCGATCAGGACGTCCAGGCCGCGTTCGCGCAGCGCGGCGGCGGCCAGGCCGTGGGCGAGGAGCTGGTGGTGGGCCACCGGCAGGGCGTCGAGCATCAGGGCACGGCCGGGGGCGTGGATGCCGAGGGCGTAGCCGTAGACCATGTGCACGAAGGGCTCGTTGAGGGTGATCCAGGCGGGGACGCGGTCCCCCAGGCGGTCGGCGACGATCGCGGTGTACTCGGCGAAGCGGTACGCGGTGTCGCGGTTCAGCCAGCCGCCCGCGTCTTCCAGGGTCTGCGGGAGGTCCCAGTGGAAGAGGGTGGGCAGCGGGGTGATGCCGACGGCTAGCAGGGCGTCCACCAGCCGGTCGTAGAAGTCGAGGCCGGCGGGGTTCACCGCGCCCTCGCCGGTGGGCCGGATGCGGGGCCAGGCGACGGAGAAGCGGTAGCCGTCCAGCCCGAGGCCCTTCATCAGGGCGATGTCCTCGGGGTAGCGGTGGTAGTGGTCGCAGGCCACCGCCCCGGTGTGGCCGTCGCGGACGGCGCCGGGGCGGGCGGCGAACGTGTCCCAGACGGACGGCCCGCGCCCGTCCTCGTCCACCGCCCCCTCGATCTGGTACGCAGCGGTGGAGGCTCCCCAGCGGAAGCCCGCCGGGAGGTCGAGTCGGTGCGGCATGGCCGGACTCCCTGCTCACGTGGCGATGAACGCCCATGGACGAACATGAGGGGTACTCATGTTAGTGGTCGGCGGCCGAAACGCCAGACGCGTCCGACGGGCGGCCGGCGACGTCTGGGGTGGGCGTCCGGCCGGTTGGGGTAGAAGGGGCAGGAAGTGGACGAACCGATCCGACCGTGGAGACGTCCGCCCACTCCGGGGAACGGTCACCGAACAGAGGAGGACACGGTCGTGGAGACCTTCACGGGGCGCCCGGGCCGTCGCGCAGTGCTGACCCTCGGTGCGGGCGCGGCGCTCACGGCGGCGATGCCGGCGGGCGGGGCGGCCCGCGCCTCGGGCGGCGGCCGGCCGAGCGGCGACGCGGTGATCAGGAGGCTGGCCGACCTCGAACGGCAGCACGACGCTCGCCTGGGCGTGTTCGCGCAGGACACCGTCACCGGCAGGACCGTCGGCTACCGGGCCGACGAGCTCTTCCCGATCTGCTCGGTGCACAAGACGCTCACCGCCGCCGCGGTCCTCAGGGACCTCGACCGGGACGGCGAGTTCCTGGCCCGGCGGATCCGGTACACCGCGAAGGACGTCACGGACGCGGGGTACGCCCCGATCACGGGCAGGCCCGAGCACCTCGCGAACGGCATGACCGTCGCGGAGTTGTGTGCCGCCGCCATCGCCTACAGCGACAACGCCGCCGACAACCTCCTGCTCCGCGAGCTCGGCGGGCCTTCGGCGATCACCCGCTTCGCCCGGTCCCTCGGCGACGGCGTGACGCGGCTCGACCGGTGGGAGCCCGAGCTGAACTCCGCCGAACCGGGGCGGCCGACGGACACCACCAGCCCGGCCGCCATCGGACGCAGCCACCGGGAACTGGTGCTCGGGAACGCCCTCCCCCCGCAGGACCGACGGCGGCTGACCGCGTGGCTACGGGCCAACACCACCGGCGCCGCCCGCCTCCGCGCCGGACTCCCCGAGGGCTGGTCCCTCGCGGACAAGACCGGCACCGGCGGCTACGGCACCACCAACGACGTCGGCGTCGCCCGGACACCGGACGGCACGCACGTCGTCCTGGCCGTCCTGTCCACCAAGCGGGACGCTGCCGCGCCGGCGGACGAACCACTGGTCGCGCGGGCCGCCGCCGTACTGGCGGCAGCCCTCCGGAGTCCACGGGAAGCCGCGGCCTGACGGAGCGTCATATTTGGTCCGCGCCACGACCGGAGCTTGCGTCACCCCGGGCCTCAGGAGCCGCACCCGAACCGGTACGTCTGCGCACTCCCGCACGGCGGCGAAGCCCTCTACGCTGTGCGGCATGCCTCTGTTCCGACGGGCCAAGAAGTCCGGCGACCTCGGTAACTCCCCTGTGCCTCCTTGGTGTTCCTGGCTCGGCCCGGCCGAGTGGCAGGCGTTCCAGGACGTACTGGCCGACATCTTCCTCGACGGCAGCGACTCCGGTCCGCCGATGAACTTCGGCGACCGGCAGCACCTGCGGCTCGGCGCAGCCGACGAACCGGGCATCGCGCTCGACCTCGCCGAGATCGCCCGGCTCGTCAGCGACCTGCCCCACGACCAGTGGCGCAGCGCCACCGTCGACTACCTCAACGGGCAGCTCTCCCTACGCGACCGTCGCGAAGCCCTCTACCGGGCGGGCTTCGACGAGGTGCGCCACCTGCTCATGCCCAGGCTGGTCCGCGCCGACACCGTCGGCGACCACCACGGGTTGGCGCTCTCCCTGACCGGCGATCTGGCGGCCGTCCTCGTGCTGCGCTTCGCCGACAACCTGTCGGCCGCGGTGCCCCCGGCCCAGTTCGAGTCCTGGAACCTGAGCGCGGAAGAGGTGTGGGACGCCGCTCTGGGGAACCTGCGCACCCACCCGGTCGACCTCGACAACGACGGCAAGCCGAACCCCATGGTGTCCGTGGAGGGTGAGAGCGGCTTCACCTGCACCCACGTCCTGCGCGCGCCCGAGCTGCTGGCCAGGCCCGCGCCCCTCGGCGTCCTCGCCATGGTCCCCCACGAGGAGTTCCTCTTCCTCCAGGCCGTGGACGACACCGACCTCCGTATCCAGCTGATCGCCTTCTCGATGGTGATCCGGCAGAACTGGGACGGCGCCTCCGCCGAGCACCGGTTGTCCCCGGACATCCTGTGGGTGCACGAAGGCGAGATCGAGACGGTGACCGTCGAACCCGCCCCTCCCGGCAGCAACCAGCCGGGCGTCATCAGCGGCTCCGAGCGATTCATCGCGCTGCTCTCCTCGATCCACCCCCCGGACCAGTATCCGGCGGCCTGACCGGCCGGCACGGTCACCGGCACCGGCACCGGCACCGGCACCGGCCGGGTCCCCACAGCGTGCGCCCGGACAGGCACGGGCACACGGGGCGCCGGGCGCCGGGGACGGCCGCCGTGAAGGTCGGCCCTACGGCGCGCCGAGTCCGGGCACCGCGTGCACGCTGGGCCAGACGGTGAACACCTCGTCGGTGCCGGTGACCTCCAGCAGCCGTTGCATCTGCGGGCCGGGCCCGGCGAGGACGAGCCTGGTCCCCGCCTCCTCGGCCTCCTGGCGGATCCGGAGGAGCGCGTTGAGGCAGGTGGAGTCGACGAAGGTGAGCGGGGCGAGGTCGACGACCAGCAGCACCGGACCGGCCGCCACAGCGCTCGACAGCGTCTCGTCGAGCACGTGCCGGCTCTCGTGGTCCACCTCGCCCTCGATCCGGCAGACAAGCGTCTTGACGGCGTGCTCGCTGGTGGTGACCCTCAGGCGCGCGCCACCCGCGCCCCCGGCGTCGGGGTGAGAGGCGGTCGGGCCGGACATCCGGGCTTCCTTCCGGCAGGGGAAGCGGTACGTCTCCGATCATCCCTCCGTCGCCCCCGGACCGGCCACCCCGACGGCGGCGGGGCGGTGGCGGAACGGCGGCGGGCGGCGCCGGGAGGGGGGGCGGGAGGGGGGAGGTACCGGCGCGAAGACGGGCGGCCGAACAGGGTTCCGGGCGCGCGCCCCACGTCCGCGCGGGTGATTGGCCCGACGTGCGCCGGATGCGGCACAGTGGCCCCATGAGCGCGGACACGAGGAGTCACCAGGCCCCCGGGCGGACCGGTGCCGGCCGGCGGCGGCCGGTGCAGCAGCGCAGCCAGGAACGGTACGAACGGATCCTCGACGCCTGCGCCGCCCTGCTCGACGAGGCCGGTGCCGCGGCGCTCACCACCAAGGAGGTGGCCCAGCGGGCCCAGGTGCCGATCGGCACGCTCTACCAGTTCTTCGCGGGCAAGGAGGACCTGCTGGCCGCGCTGGCCGGCCGGAACCTCGACCACTACCTGCACCGCCTCGACACCCGGCTGCGGTCCGGGACGCCCGCCGGGACGGCCGGATTCACCGACCTGGCGGTCGAGGAGTTCGTCGCGATGAAGCGGAGCGTGCCGGGCTTCGGCCAGGTGGACTTCGGGCTGGCCGGGGCGGCGGGGCCGACCGGCGTCCACGACGACCGGCATCTGCTGGACGCCGAGCTGGACAACAACGGCGCCGTCGCGCTGCGTCTCCAGGCGCTCGGTGGCGAGCTGTTCGCCACGACCGACCCGGCGGCACTGACGCTCGGGCTGCGCGTGGCGCTGGAGGCGGCGGACGCGGTGCTCAAGCTGGCCTTCCGCGGCGACCCGGAGGGCGATCCGGCGTTGATCGCCGAGTGCAAGCGGCTGGTCCGCTGCTACCTCGCCGAACACCTCGGCCCGCGCTGAGCGGCCGGCCTCCGGGCCGGACCCGCCGGACCCGCCGGCGGCGACCGGGGGCACCTTTCGGCAGCGTCTCCCTGCGTCGGCGCCCGGAAGCGGCCCCGGAGACGACCCCGGCGTCGGCCCCGGAGACGACCCCGGGCCGCGGTGCGCCGTTGCGGGCGGGCCACCCCCGCAGCACAGTGGAAGGCAGAACGGCCGCCCGTGCGGCCACCGCTACCCGAGGAGCAAGACCATGCACGCAGCGGTAGGTGACCAGCTCCACGTCCACAGCCGAGCGGTGGGTATGGTCGACCAGAAGGGCGAGATCGTCGAAGTGCGCGGTCAGGACGGCCAGCCGCCGTACATGGTCCGCTTCGAGGACGGTCACACCGGCCTGATCTACCCCGGCCCCGACTGCAACATCGAACCCCGCAAGGCGATCCACTGATCCCAGCGGCCGCCGCCCCGCGCCGCAGCGGCCCGGGGCGGTGAGTCGTGCCGTTCGCGTTCCCTCCCGCGCCGCTCACCGCGGCGACGACCACGACCGTCCTCGCGGCGGCCGACCCGGCGTTGCCCGGGCCGCTCGCGGCTCTCGCACCGCTGCTGGAGCAGTACGGTTACCCGGCGGTGGCGCTCTTCGTACTGCTCGACAACTGCGGAATCCCGGCGCCGGGCCAGACCATCCTCGTGCTGGCCTCCGTCTACGCCGGCACCGGGCACCTGAGCTTCGCCGCCGTGGTGGCGATCGCCTTCGCCGCGGCGGTGGTCGGCAACAGCCTGGGTCATCTGATCGGCGCCACCGGCGGACGCGCCTTCGTCCACCGGTGGGGACCGTACGTGCTGCTCACACCGGCGCGGATGGCGCGGGCGGACGGCTTCTTCGCGCGGCACGGCGGCAAGGTGGTCACGGTCGCCCGGTTCATCGACGGGCTGCGGCAGACCAACGGCATCATCGCCGGCACCACCGGGATGCCGTGGCGCCGGTTCCAGCCGTTCAACGTCCTGGGGGCCGCGCTCTGGGTGGGAGTCTGGTCCGCCTTCGGCTACCTGGCCGGCGCCAACATCGGGGCGGTGTACCGGACGGCGGTGCGGTACCAGCTCTGGCTGCTGGCCGGGTTCGGCCTGCTCGTCGCCGCGCTCGTGCTGCACCGGCTGCTCCGTCGACGGGGTCGCCGGGGGCGGAGCGATGACGACGCCGGGGGCGATGTCGGCGACGGCTCCGCACACCCCGAACACTCGGAGGATTGACCGGCCGCTCCGCGGCGCGACCGGTCCCGGCCGGCCTTCCCGTCCCGGTTCGGCCGATTCGGTCTCATTCGGACTCGCCTGGCCCTGATCCGACCGAATGTCGCTCCGAAAGCGAAACGCTCGGGGAGTCGGGAAATCCGGGGGTCGGGGAATCCGGCGGCCGGGAAATCCGGGAGTCGGGAAATCCGGCGGCCGGGGAATCCGGGGGCCGAAATCGAGGATTCCGGAGAGGACGCCCCCGTATCCGCCCGACCCGCCGGCAGCGGTATTCCTCCTCTTGAGGAAGGAGGAACACCGCTGCTCGCCCTTCCGTCCGCCTAACGCAGCGGGAAGACCTCGAACGGGACGGCGAACCGGGTGCCCAGCCGGGTGCCGGCCGACCGCCCGAGACTCTCCAGGAATCCGCGCGCGTCGGCCATCGCGCCGCCCAGCCCAGCCAGGTACGCCTTGTGCGCCTCCAGCGAGGCGACGCCGGCGTCGAAGTGGTCGGTGGTGTCGACCGCGTGCCGCGAGTCCGGGGAGGCCACCGCCCAGACCTGGCGGACGCCCTCCCAGGGTTCGTGGCCCTCGGCGGTCAGCTCACGGAAGACCCACCGGTTGCCCGCGTCCCGCGCCCCGTCCAGGGTGGCCCGGCCGACGGCGATGTGGTCGGCCTGGTTGAGGAAGACGCCGCCGTACGTCTCGCGGAAGTTGCTGGTGATGACGATGTCGGGGCGGTGGCGGCGGACGGCGCGGGCGATGTCGCGGCGCAGCGGCACCCCGTACTCGATCACGCCGTCCCGGTGGCCGAGGAACTCGACGGTGTCGACGCCTACCAGGGCGGCGGAGGCGATCTGCTCGGCCTCGCGCAGCGGGCCGCACCGTTCGGGCTCCAGGGTGTCGATCCCGGCCTCGCCGCTGGTGACCATGACGTAGACGACCTTCTTGCCCTGCGCCGTCCAGCGGGCGACGGCGGCGGCGCCGCCGTACTCCATGTCGTCGGGGTGGGCGACGACGACCAGGGCGGTCTGCCAGTCCTCGACGACGGGCTCGAAGGGCTCGGGTGCCTGCTGCTCGCTCATGGTGGGTGCTGCCTCTCCGTGGTGCAGGTGTGCGCAGGGATGCGTCCGGTGCGGTCGTACGGTCGCACCGGAGGCGACTCTAGAAGATCATCGGACCGCCCGATGGGCGATGACGGCCTCCACGGAGTGGCGGCGCACGGACGGCCGGTGACAGGGCGGCCGGTGACAGGACGGCCGGTGACAGGACGGCCGGTGACGGAGCGACAGCGGACGAGGCCGTCACCGGTGTCGAGGACGACGCGACGGAGAGGGACGGCACGACGGCCTTGCCCCTGACCCGCGCGTCAGGGGTTACCGTCCCCGCACCTCCGCGGCGGACCGACCGCCGCGCGCCGTCCCGTTTCGGAGTCCGCCATGTCCCTCCCCCTGCCCACCACCGCACGCGAGGTCCGGCTCGTCGCCGCGCCCTCCGGCCTCCCCCGCCCCGAGCACTTCGCGCTGGCCGAGACGCCGCTGGCCGCCCCCGGCCCCGGCCAGGTGCTGGTGCGCAACCGGGCCTTCCTGGTCTTCCCCGGCCTGCGCACCCTGATCGGCGGCGAGCTGACGGACACTCCGCTGCCGTCGATCGGGCCGGGTCAGGCGTTGTTCGGTCCGGCGCTGGCCGAGGTCCTGGCCGTGGGCCCGGACCGGCCGGCGGACGGGGCGCTCCGCCCCGGCGACCTGGTCACCCACCTCCAGGGCTGGCGGGACCACGCGGTGGGCGACGCGGCCTCGTTCACCCGTGTGGACGGCGCCGTCCCGGACCCGCTCGCGCTGCTCTCCCCCGCGTCCGCCGGGTACGGCGCGCTGACCCGCTCGGCCGAGGTCCGCGCGGGGGACGTCGTGCTGGTCACGGGCGCGGCGGGAGCGGTCGGCACGGTGGCGGGGCAGGTGGCCCGGCTGCTGGGGGCGGCCCGGGTGATCGGCACCACCGGTTCGGCCGCCAAGGCGAAGCGGCTGACCGAGGAGCTCGGCTACGACGCCGTCCTGGTCCGCGGCGCCGGGCCGTTCGCCGAACAGTTGGCGGCGGCCGCCCCGGAGGGGATCGACGTGCTGCTCGACCTGGTCGGCGGCGAGCAGCTCACGGCCGCCGTCGACGCGGCCCGGCCGGGGGCGCGGTTCGCGCTGGTCGGGGCGCTCTCCGGGCAGATGGCGCCGGACCGCCGCGGCGGCAGCTCGCCGGCCGTGGTCGACAGCTTCCGTCTGTTGTCCCAGGGCGTCACCGTGCGCGGGTTCGCCGGGCTGCAGCACCCGGACCTGGAGGCGGAGTGGCGGCAGCGGCTGGGGGGATGGCTGCGGGCCGGCCAACTCGTCGTGCCCACCACGGTCGTGTCGGGCATCGAACAGGCGCCGTCGGCGTTGCCCCGACTGATCGACGGTGACGGCATCTTCGGCGCGACGATCGTCGAAGTGTAGCCATGGCGTGAGCGGGAGGACGGACGCGCATGAGGATCGGTGACGCCGCGGCGGCGGCGGGCACGACGCCCAGGGCCCTGCGGTTCTACGAACAGCGGGGGCTGCTGCCGCCGCCCGCGCGGACGGCGTCCGGCCAGCGGAGGTACGGGCCGGAGGAGGTGGCCCGGGTGCGGGTGATCCGCGAGCTGCTGGCGCTCGGCCTGACCGTCGAGGACGTGGCCCGCAAGGCTCACCGGCTTGCCCTGCTCGCCGAGGACCCGCCGCGCGGCTGCCCGTCGACCGGCGACCGCGAGCCGGAAACCTTCACCCCGGTGGTGCAGCAGCGGCTGGCCGCGCTGGACGCCGAGATCCGCCGCCTGACCGGGCTGCGCGACAGCCTGGCCCGGCATGCGAGGACGCGCGGCGCGGGTGAGCCGACGCCGGGTCAGGAGGCGGACGGCGCAGCGTAGGGGCGGCGGACGGGGCGCGGGGGGTGATCTCCGAGCCCCGTCCCAGGGCCCGTCCGGAGCGTCCGATCAACTTACAGAGACTTCTCTGCAGACACCTCTATGCAGAGAAGTCTCTGCATCTTAGGATTCCGGCATGCCCACCGAGCGGTCCGGCGATCCCGGCTCCCCCGATGCCCGTCCCCCGGCCCCGTCACGACCCGCGGCAACCCCCTCAGCCCCTGAGGCCCCGCCGGCCCCCGCGGCCCCGCGCCCGCACCGCCGCCTCGACGCCCGCAGCCTGCGCGGACTGGCCCACCCCCTGCGGATGCGCATCTTCGAGCTGCTGAACCTCGACGGCCCCGCCACCGCCACCCTGCTCGCCGAGCGGCTCGGCGAGAACACCGGGACGGTCAGCTGGCACCTGCGCCACCTCGCCGAGCACGGGTTCATCGAGGAGGAGACCGGCCGCGGCACCAAGCGCGAACGGTGGTGGCGGCGGGTCCCCGTCCCCAACCGGCTCGACACCGCCGACTTCCGCGACGACCCGGAGAGCCACGGCCCGCTCTCCGTCTACCTCCAGGGGGTGGTCCGGCGCCTCTTCGACCGGGTCGACGAGTACATCTCCGAGGACTGGCCGGACGAGTGGCGCAACGTCGGCAGCATCTCCGACTGGAGCCACCTGCGCCTCGATCCGGCCCGACTCAAGGCGCTCAACGAGGAGTTGGCCGCCGTCGTCGAACGGTACGCCCCCGACCCGGACGCCGCACCCGACCCGGAGGCGCTGCCCGTCGTCGTCCAGCTCCAGTCCTTCCCCCGCCGTCCGCACGAGGCCGTCGGCGCCGGAGCTGCCGCCGGACCGACCGCCGCCGGACCGACTGCCGCCGGGCCGATCGCCGTCGGACCTGCCGGCGCCGAGGACGGCCCGCGCGACGGGCAGGAGGAAACCCGGTGAGCGGCGCCCGCGGCGGACTCCTCCGCCGGCACCACGACTTCCGGCTGCTCTGGTGCGGCGAGACCGCCGGCAAGTTCGGTGCCTCGGTGACCGGCGTGGCCATGCCGCTGATCGCCGTCACCGAGCTGCACGCCTCCACCTTCGAGATCGGCCTGCTCAGTGCGGCCGCCTGGGCGCCCTGGCTGGTGATCGGCCTGCCGGCCGGGGTCTGGGTCGACCGGTTACCGCGCCGCCCCGTCATGCTGACCGCCGCGGCCGTCTCGCTGCTCCTGTTCGCGGCCGTCCCGGTCGCCGGGCGGTTCGACCTGCTGAGCACCGGCCTGCTGCTCGCCGTCGCGTTGCTCACCGGCACCGCGGCCGTCTTCTTCCAGACCGCCTACACCGCCTACCTGCCCGACCTGCTCGCCCCCGAGGACCAACCCGAGGGCAACGCGAAGCTCCACGGCAGCGCCTCCGCCGCGCAGATCGTCGGCCTGGGCTCCGGCGGCCTGATCGCCCAGCTGGCGGGCGCCGCCAACGGCATGCTCGCCAACGCCGCGACCTTCCTCGTCTCGCTGCTCTGCCTGGGCCGGATCCGGCACCGCGAGACGCCGGCGGCGCGGGCCACCGACCGCGCGCTCGGCCGCGAGGTCGCCGTGGGACTGCGGCTGCTCGCCGGGGACCGCTGGCTGCGCGCCCTGGCCCTGTTCGGCGCCTCCTCCAACCTGGCGCTGATGGGGTACCAGTCGATCCAGGTGGCCTTCCTGGTGCGCGAGGTCGGGCTCGACGCCGGCACGGTGGGCGGCCTCGTCGCCGCCGCCGGGAGCGGCGGCGTCGCCGGGGCGTTCGCCGCCCGCCGGGTCGCCGCCCGGACGGGCACCGCCCGGGCGATGGTCCTCTTCGAACTCGGCCTGCCCGTGCTCGCCCTGCTCATCCCCCTCACCAGCGGCGGCGCGGGCGTCCTCTGCTACGCCGTGGGCGGGTTCAGCGTCTCGGCCGGGGTGGTGGCCGGGAACGTCATCAAGTCCGGCTTCCAACAGAGTTACTGCCCGCCCGAGCTGCTCGGCCGGCTCACCGCCAGCACCGCCGTCCTCAACTTCGGCACCATCCCGCTCGGCGCCGTCCTCGCCGGCGTCCTCGGCACCACCCTCGGGCTGCGCCCGGCGATGTGGATCGCCACGGCCGGGGTGCCCCTCGCGGCGCTGATCCTGCTCCTGTCACCCGTCGGCCGCGTCCGCGACCTCCCCACCGGGCGCCGGACCACCGACGGGGCGACCGCACGGCCGGAGGCCGCCGTCGGGGCCGCCGAGGAACCCGGCCGGCCCGCGCACCCGGCCCCGCCCGCCCGGCCCACCCGTACGGCGAACTGACCGTTCGTCCCACCCACCGGCCGGGGCCGGAGACCGGGCCGGACCACAGGCCGGACGCCGGGCCGGGGGGACAGGCCGGAGACCGGGCCCCGGTCACGCCCACCGGGCCCCGTCCGCCGACGGGCCGTAGGTTGGCTCCATGGCACGGCGCACCAGGGCCGCCCGGCTCACCCCTCCCAGCTGGCTGACCGCGGGACTGCGCCCGCACCCCGCACCCGTGCCCTGGGCGGCGGTGGCCCGCGCCTCGGTCGCGCTCTCCGCCCCGCTCGCCGTCGGCTTCGCGACCGACCGGCCCGAGTACGGCGCGCTGGTCTCGATGGGCGCGCTGTCCGCCGTCATCGGCGACACCGCCGACGCCTACCGGATGCGGGTCTTCAACATCGCCGTGCCGCAGCTCTTCGGCGCGGTCGGGGTGACGCTCGGCACCCTGGTGTACGGCGAGGGCTGGCCGGCGGTCGTGGTGCTGACCGTGGTCGCGCTGGTCTCCGGGATGATCTCCTCGATCGGCGCGGTCGCCTCCGTCTCCGGGCTGCTGCTCCTGCTCAACGCGGTCGTCGGGGCCGGCCTGCCGATGCCGCAGCCCTGGTGGAAGGCCCCGCTGCTGCTGAGTCTCGGCGGGCTGGTGGTGCTGGTCCTCACGCTGTTCGCCTGGCCGCTGCGCGGCGGCGTGCCGGAGCGGGAGGCCGTGGCCGGCACGTACCGGACCGTCGCCGGCTTCCTGCGCGCCGCCGGCACACCGGCGCACGACGAGCGGCGGCAGGCCGTCACCCAGTCGCTCAACGGCTCGTACGACCTGCTGCTCGCCCACCGCACCCGCCGGCACGGCCGCTCCCCCGGGCTGGCCCGGCTGGTCGCGCGGCTCAACGCGGTGATCCCGATCGTGGAGGCGGCCTCCGCCGCCAAGCTCCGCCCGACCCGGCTCGGACCGCTGCCGGAGGCGTACCCGGCGGCGGTCCTGACCCTGGCCGACGCGATCGGACAGGGCTCCGCCGCGGTGCCGGCCGACCTGGGTCTGCCACCGCCGACCGGGCCGTCGGAGCGGGCCCTCGACCAGGCGCTCCAGTACGCGGCGGCCGTCGTCGCCGAACCCGTGCCCGACCCGCGCGGCCCGCACCGCTCCACCCCGCACGGACCGCACCACGCCGCGCCCCACCACGCCGCGCCACCCGCGCCCGACCCGTCCGACGCGGTCCACCCGCCCGACCCGCCCGACCCGCTCGGCCGGCCGGCCGGCCCGCGGGTACGACTCCGGCGCACGGCCCGGGCGGCCCTGCTCTCCGGTGCGTCCTGGCGGTACGGGCTGCGGCTGGCCCTCTGCATCGGCCTCGCCCAGGCGGTGGTCTCGGTCCTGCCCGTACCCCGCTCGTACTGGGTCGCGCTGACCGTCACCTTCGTCCTCAAACCCGACTTCGGCTCGGTGTTCTCGCGGGCCGTGCTCCGCGCGCTCGGTACCGCCGCCGGGCTGCTGATCGCCGCCCCGGTACTCGCCGAGGTGCCCATCGGCTGGTGGGACGTGCCCACCATGGCGCTGCTGGCGACGCTGATCCCGGCCGTCTCCGCGAAGGGCTACGCCTTCCAGACGGCGGCCATCACCCCGGTGATCCTGCTCCTCTCCGACCTGCTGAACCACCAGGGCTTCCGGCTGGTCCTGCCCAGGCTGTACGACTCGCTGATCGGCTGCGCGATCGTCCTGGTGGCGGGCTACCTGTGCTGGCCCGAGTCCTGGCACACCCGGATCGGCGACCGGCTGGCCGACGCGGTCGGGGACACCGCCGCGTACGTGGCGATGGCGTTCGCCGCCGGGCCCGGCCGGGACCAGACGTCCCGGCTGCGCCACCGGCGGCGGCTCTACCGGGACCTCTCGGCGGTGCGCTCCGAGTTCCAGCGCGCGCTCACCGAACCGCCGCCCACGGCGACGCGGGCGGCGGCCTGGTGGCCGCTGGTGATCGCCGTGGAGCGGGTCGTGGAGGCCACCACCGCGACCCGGGTCCGGGTCGAGCACGGCGAACCGGCACCGCCGTCGGCCGGGGTCGGCGCGATCACCCGCGACCTGGACGCGCTCGCCACCGCCCTGCGGACCGGCACCGCGCTGCCCGCGAGCACCGGTCCGGCCGACAGCTCCGAGCCTCCCGGATCGTCCGGGCCGCCCGAGGACGCGGCACCGCAGGATACGGACGACGTGCTCGGCCCGCTGCGCCGCGAGGTCCTGGCGGCCTGCGCGATCGCCTCTCCCGTACTGCGCTGAACACCCGCCCGCCCCCGGCGCCCGCCCGCGCCCGCCCCGGACCGGGCCCGCTCAGCCCAGCCCCACCCGCGCGGCCTGCCGCTCCTGGTGACCCTCGCCGTCCTGGATCCGCCGCCACGGCCGGTCCGCCTCCAGCGCGAACGCCAGCTCCAGCAGGACCCGCTCCCCGCCGTGCGCCGCCGACAGGTGCACCCCGATCGGCAGGCCGTCGGCGGTGGCCCCGGCCGGCAGCGCGAGCCCCGGGCCGCCGGTGACGTTGTTGACCGGCGTGAACGCGACGTACCGGACCAGCCGGGCCATCAGCTCGTCGAACGCCACGTTCGGGCTCAGGTGCCCGATCGGCGGTGCGACGTGCGCCAGCACCGGCGACAGGACCACGTCGTACGCGTCGAACATCGCCGTGTACGCCTGCTCGGCCCGGCGGAGGCGGCGCAGCACGCCCGGGGTCCGCGTGAACTGGCGGTGGAAGCTGCGCCGGAGCCCGGTGGTGAGGCCGTCCAGCTTGCGCGCCTGGAAGCTCGGGTCGAGCGCCAGCTTGCCGGTGGTCGCGATCAGGAAGGCGATGTACCCCCAGTACATGGTGAAGTCGCGGGAGAACTCCTCGCCGAACGGCAGGGTGGCCGGGGTGACCTCGTGGCCCATCGACGCCAGCCGGGCGGCCGTCTCCTCGACCGCCGCCCGGGTCGGCCCGTCGGTGACGGCGAGCGGGGAGTCGACGACCAGGCCGACGCGCAGCGGACGGTCGCCCGGCCCCTCGACCAGGCCGAGCGGGGGCAGTGCGGGGTTGCGGTGGTGGCGTTCGGCGGCGGCGAGGAAGGCGGCGGTGTCGCGGACCGAGCGGGTCAGCACGCCGTCGGTGATCAGGTCGATCGGCAGCAGGCGGCCCTGACCGTTGGCGACCATCCGGCCGCGTGTGGGCTTCAGCCCGACCAGGCCGCAGCAGGCCGCCGGGATCCGGATCGAGCCGCCGCCGTCGTTGGCGTGCGCGATCGGGACGACGCCGGCGGCGACCAGGGCGGCCGAGCCGCCGGAGGAGGCGCCCGGGGAGTGCGAGGGCCTCCACGGGTTGCGCACCGGGCGGGCCTCGGCGAACTCGGTCGAGGCGTTGAGGCCGAACTCCGGCAGCCGGGTCTTGCCCAGCACCGACAGGCCGGTGCTCAGGAACTGCTCGGCGAAGCCGGCGGTGCGGCGGGCGGGCTTGGCCCGGAACGCCGAACTGCCCTGGCCGGTGGGCATGCCGCGCAGGTCGACGTTGTCCTTGAGGTAGCTGGGCACGCCGTGGAGCGGCGCGTCCCGGTCGGCGCCGGCCGCCGTGTGCGGCCGTTCGTACGAGGCGAACGCGACCGGCGCGAGGGCCGCGTCGATCCGCTCGGCGCGCGCGGCTGCAGCGGCCGCCAGCTCCGCCGGGCGGACCTCGCCGGCCCGTATCAGCGCCGCCAGCGCCACCGCGTCGTGCTCGCCCAGCGCGTCGTCCCCGAACGCGTGCACCCGGTCGTCGGCCATCCGGACTCCCCATCCCTACCAGTCGGTAATACCGCGCGAGCTGAGCAGTCTAGGGCTGGCGGGCCCCGTGGGACACCCCCACGAGAGGTGTCCCAGGGGGGTGCCCCACAGGGGGTGTCACGAGCGACTGCCGGGGCAGACGGGGGGAGAAGCCCGAAGGGCGGGGCGGCTTCGCGGCGGCCGACCGGAGATCCGCTCCGGGCACGATCGCGCCGCACCACCCGTTCGGCCCTCCGACTGCCCAGGACCGACAGCCGGCGCCGCCCGGCAGCCCGCGCACCATCGAAAGCTGGTCACCGCATGCTCGACTACGACGACACCGGATTCCGCCGCGACGGCGCGCCGCACCGCATCGTTTCCGGTGCCCTGCACTACTTCCGCGTCCACCCGGACCTCTGGGACGACCGGCTGCGCAGACTGCGTGCCCTCGGTGCGAACACCGTGGACACCTACATCCCCTGGAACTTCCACGAGCTCCCCTCGGGCGAGGTGGACTTCACCGGCTGGCGGGACATCGCCCGGTTCGTCCGGCTGGCGCAGACGCGCGACCTGGACGTCATCCTCCGCCCCGGCCCGTACATCTGCGCCGAGTGGGAGTTCGGCGGTCTGCCGGCCCGGCTGCTCGCCGCCGGCGGGATGCGGCTGCGCAGCTCCGACCCGGCCTTCCTGGCCGAGGTGGACGGCTGGTTCGACGCCCTGGCACCCGAGTTGCTGCCCCTGCTCGCCGGCCGGGGCGGCCCGGTGGTCGCGGTCCAGGTCGAGAACGAGTACGGCAGCTACGGCAACGACGCCGCCTACCTGGCGCACCTGCGGGACGGCCTGGTCACGCGCGGCGTGGACTGCCTGCTGTTCACCACGGACGGCTCCGAGGACTACATGCAGCAGGGCGGCGCGATCCCCGGCCTGCTCGCCACGGCCACCTTCGGCTCCCGGGCCCCCGAGCGGTTCGAGGTGCTCCGCCGCCAGCAGCCCAAGGGCCCGCTCGCCGCGATGGAGTTCTGGATCGGCTGGTTCGACCGGACCGGCGAGCCGCACCACGTCCGGGACGCCGAGGAGTCCGCCCGCTCCCTGGACGAACTGCTCGCCACCGGCGCCTCGGTCAACCTCTACATGGCGCACGGCGGCACCAACTTCGGCTTCTGGGCCGGTGCCAACCACTCGGGCGCGAACCCGTACGACTCCGGGTACGAGCCGACGGTCACCAGCTACGACTACGACGCGCCGATCGGCGAGGCGGGCGAGCTCACGGAGAAGTTCCACGCCCTGCGCGCCGTGATCGGCCGGTACGTGCCACTGCCCGAGGGTGAACTCCCCGAGCTCCCGGCCCGCCTGACGCCACGCCAGCTCGACCGTCCGACCGGCCGGGCCCGCCTGCTGGACTCCCTCGACGCGCTCTCCGCCCCGGTGCGCCGGACCGCGCCCGAGCCGATGGAGAACGTCGGCCAGTCCCTCGGACTGATCCACTACCGCACCCACGTCCCCGGTCCGCGGCCCGCCATGCCGTTGCGCATCGACGGCATCGGCGACCGCGCCCAGGTCTTCGCCGACGGCCGCCCGATCGGCGTCCTGGACCGCAACACCCCGGGCGAGACCGTCCCGCTGGAGACCGGCCCGGCCGGCGTGACCCTGGACATCCTGGTCGAGGCCCTCGGCCGGACCAACTACGGCCCCCAGATGGACGACCGCAAGGGCATCGGCCGCGGCGTCTCGCACGACCGGCAGCGGCTCTTCGGCTGGGAGATCCGCCCGCTGCCGCTCACCGACCTCGACGCCCTGGTCTTCGACGGGACCACCGGGGTGGACGACGGCGACCCCGCCTTCCACCGCTTCGAGACCGACCTCGAAGCCCCGGCCGACGCCTTCGTCGCGCTCCCCGCCTGGGGCCGGGGCCTCCTCTGGCTCAACGGCTTCCTTCTCGGCCGCTACACCCACGAGGGGCCGCAGCGCACCCTCTACGCCCCCGGCCCGCTCTGGCGCGCCGGCCGCAACACCCTGGTCGTCCTCGAATTCGACCGTCACGGCGAGGTCCTGGAGCTCCGCGACCGGCCCGACCTCGGCGACACCACCCGCGCCCCCAGCGCCGACTACTGACCCCCGGCCCCGCCGGGGTCGCCGAGGGTCGGCCGGGTGCGGTCCGCGTCCGGCCGCCCTCGGCCCCGACCTCCAGGCCGACCCGCGGGCCGCGCCGTCGGCCCCGGGGCGGCCGGACGGCGCGGAATCTCCCCGTCCGCCCCGGAATCACTCCACCCCCGCCGTGGTTGACGGAGCGGCAGGCCGGTGATCACGGCCTGCGGTCGCCGTCCGAGGGGGAACCATGTCCAGCAGCACCGGTGTGAGCGGGAGCGTCGCGCCCGGCTTCGAGGAGGTACGGGCGGAGTTCGCCGCCGTCGTCGCCGAGGAGCCGGAGGGCGGCGGCGCACAGCTGGCCGTCCACCTGGACGGACGGCGGGTGGTGGACCTCTGGGCCGGCGAGGGGGTGTCCGGCGATTCGCTGTTCGCCCTCTACTCCTCGGCCAAGGGCGCGGCGCACCTGCTGGTGGCGCTGCTCGTGCAGGAGGGCGTGCTGCACCTCGACGAGGAAGTGGCCCGGGAGTGGCCGGAGTTCGCCGCCGAGGGCAAGGCCGGAATCACCTTGCGGCAGCTGCTGGAACACCGGGCGGGACTGATCGGCGTCGACGGCGGGTTCACCTCCGAGGAGCTGGCGGACGACCGCCGGCTCGCCGAACGGCTGGCGCGCCAGAAGCCGTTCTGGGAGCCCGGTACCGCCTACGGCTACCACGCCTTCGTGATCGGCGCGCTGACCGGCGAGGTGGTCCGCCGACGGACCGGCCGTTCGCTCCAGGAGCTGTTCGAGGAGCGGGTCAGGGCGCCGTTCGGGCTGGACTTCCATCTCGGGCTGCCCGCCGAGCTGGAACCGCGCTACCTGCCGGTGCGGCCGGCCCGTCCGGCCCCGGGGCGGCAGGCCGACGGGCCCGCGCCCGACAGCATCACCGGGATCGCCTTCAACCTGAACGCCGACCCGCCCACCGATCTGGTGGAGTTCGCCAACACCCGCTCGGTCCGCGCCCAGGGCCCGGCCTCCTCCGGCGGGGTGGGCAACGCGCGCGGGCTGGCGGCGATGTACGCGGCGGCGGCGCACGGCCTGGACGGGCGTCCGCCCCTGCTCACGGCCGCGACGATCGCCGAGTTCGGTCCGGTCCGCACCCGCGGCACCGACCTGGTGACGGGCGAGCAGGACCACTTCGGCCTCGGCTTCGAGGCCCAGAGCTCCCGCTACGCGTTCCTCGGGCCGGAGGCCTTCGGGCACAGCGGCGCGGTGGGCGCCCAGTCGTTCGCCGACCCGCGCAGCGGTGTCGCCTACAGCTACACCCGCCGCAGCTTCAGCGCCGGTGGCGGCGGCGGTGCTGCCGAGAACCACCGCCTGGCCGCAGCGGCCGTACGGGCCGCGGCGGTCTCCCGGACCGACGCCGCGCGCAGCGGCACGGCCGGCTGACCTGCGGGCCGGCCGGGGCGAGCGGACGGGCCGGGGCGGACGAGCCGGGGCCGGGGGGCGGCCGGGGCCGGGGCGGGCCGGGCTCCGCGGGCGGTCGGGGTAGATTGCCGGGACTCCCCCGCCCCGTCCCCAGGAGCCCCGCGTGCTCGACACGACCGACGCCGCCCTCGTCCACGAGCTGCAGCGGGACGGCAGGGTCAGCTACCAACGGCTGTCGGAGCTGCTCGGCATCTCGCGCGAGGCGGCCCGGGCCCGGGTGCAGCGGCTGCTCCAGCGGGGCGAGGTGCGGATCGTCGGGATCGTGCCGCCCTCGGTCGCCGGCATCGAGACGGTGGCCCACGTGTCACTGGACGTGGCCGGCCCGGTCCGGGCGGTGGCGGCGATGGCCGCCGGGCGCCGGGCGGCCAGCTTCGTCTCCTGCACGGCCGGCCCGCAGAGCGTGATCACCGAGGTCCGGGTCGCCGACGAGGGCGCGCTGGAGCGTGAGTTCGCGGCGCTCCGGGCGGTTCCCGGCGTCCGGGGGCTGGAGGTGTTCCGGTGCGCCGAGCTGGTCCGGGACGCCTACTCCCCCGTGGTGGCGGGCGTCCGGGCGGGGCCGCCGCCCGAGCTGGACACCACGGACCGGCGGCTGCTCGGGATGCTGCAGCTGGACGGGCGGGCCAGTTTCACCGCGCTGGCCGAGCGGATCGGCCTCTCCCAGCCGGCCACCCGGGCGCGGGTGCTGCGCCTGCTGGAGGTGGGCGCGGTCCATGTGACCGGGCTGGTGGAGTCGCGCGCACTGGGGGTGCGGGAGGCGGCCGGGGTCGGCCTGGGCGTACGGGGGCCGGCCCGGGCGGTGGCGGAGGCAGCCGCCGCGCTGCCGGGGGTGAACTACGTGGCCTCCGGCTACGGCCGGTTCGACGTGGTCTGCGGTCTCGACGCGCCGGACCGGCCCGCGCTGTTCACGGGCCTGGAGGCGGTGCGCGCGCTGCCCGGCGTGACCCGCTCGGAGACGTGGGTGCACCTGGACATCGTGAAGGAGTCCTACACCTACGATCTACCCATCGACCAGGCGATCGGATCGCCCGTGACGCCACTGCGCGAATGATCCGCCGGACATCTCGCAAGTAGCAGGTGAAACGATACCGACACGTCCTTGACGCGTTCTTTTCGCCAACCTTCAATGGCCGGACACCTTCCCCCGCGAGAGAGTCCGGTCCCCGATGGCGTCCTCCCCACCCCCTCCGTCCCAGGTCGCGGCGCTGCCGCGTTCCCTGGGCGTGTTCGGCGGGGTCCTGCTGACCCTGTCCTGCGTCACGCCCGCGTCGTCGCTCTTCATCGTCGTGCCGCCGCTGCTCCAGTCGCAGGGCAGCGGCGCGGTGATCAGCCTGCTGGTCGCCGCGGTGCTCTCGCTCGGGGTCGGCCTCTGCTACGCCGAACTCGGCACTCTGGTGCCCAGCGCGGGCGGCGAGTACTCGATCGTCGGACAGGTGCTCGGCAGGCTGGCCGGCTGGCTGGTCTTCGTGATCTCGATCGTCTCGCTGCTGGTGATCCCACCGATCATCGCGCTCGGCACCGCCGGCTACCTGGGCTCGGTCCTCACCATGGACCCGGCCGTCGCCGGCGCCCTGGTGATGGTCGTGGCGGTCGCCGTCGGCGTCCTGGACATCAAGTCGAACGCGCTGATCACCGGCGTCTTCCTGGGGCTGGAGGTCCTCGCCGCGGCGATCGTCACCGTGCTGGGCCTGACGCACGTCCGCCAGCCGGTGTCGACCCTGGTGCACGCGGTCGTACCGGACGGCCAGGGCGGCACCTCGCCGTTCACCGCGGGCCTGCTGATCTCCGGGCTGGCCGTCGCGATCTTCACGTACAACGGTTTCGGCACCGCCGTCTACCTGTCCGAGGACCTGCGCGACCCCCGCCGCTCGGTCGCCCGGACCGTGCTCTGGTCACTGCTCGCCGGGGTCCTGGTGATCACCCTGCCGGTCGTCGCGATCTGTCTGGGCGTCGCCTCCCCGGACCAGCTGGCGGCGGGCGACCTGGTCGCGGTGGTCGACGACTGGGCGGGCAGCGGCGTGGGCACCTTCGTGAGCCTCTGCATCGCCGCCGCGATCCTCAACGCCGTCATCGTGATGGTGATCCAGAACGGCCGGGTGCTCTACGCCTCGGCCCGTGACCGCACCTGGCCCGACCCGGTCAACCGCGCGCTCGGCACCCTGCACCCGCGCTGGGGCTCGCCCTGGGTCGCCACCCTGGCCATCGGCCTGCCCGGCGCGGTCCTGGCACTGACCGTGCCGATCGACGCGCTGCTCGGCTTCACCGGTGTGGTGGTCGCCGTGATCTACCTGCTGCTCGGCGTCGCCGCGCTCGCCGCCCGGCGCGGGCGCCACCGCTCCACCGACGCCTGGCGGATGCCGCTCTGGCCGCTCGCGCCCGTCCTCACCACCGTCGTCCTGGGGTACACGCTCACCCAGCAGTCCGGGCGCGACCTGCTGATCACCCTCGCGGTGCTGGCCGCCGGCGTCCTCTACTGGTTCGCGTACCTGCGCCCGCGGACCGGTACCCACTGGGTGCTCAGCCTCCCCGCGGACCAGTCACCCACCACCCCCTCACCCGCCACCAGCACCGCTCCCGCCCTCGCCACCACCACCAGCCCGGAGCACCCGTGAACCGCCCCGCCGAACTGATCGTCCACAACGCCCACGTCCACACCGTCGACGACCGGCGCCCCCGCGCCGAGGCCGTCGCCGTCCGCGACGGCCGGATCGCCTGGGTCGGCGACGGCGACGGCTGGCGCGACCTGACCGGCCCCGGCACCGAGGTGGTCGACGCACGCGGCCGGCTGCTCGTGCCCGGCTTCATCGACAGCCACAACCACGTCCGGCTCGGGTCCGACGCGGCCTGCGTCCAGCTCGCCGGCGCCGCCGACCTCCCCGAGATCGGCCGCCGGATCGCCGACTGGCTGCGCCGCAACCCCGACGCCGAGTGGATCGAGGCGGAGGCGTTCGACTACTCCGCCGTCCCCGAGGGGCGGATGCCCACCGCCGCCGACCTCGACCCGTTCACCGGCGACCGGCCGGCCTTCGTCCTCAGCTACGACGTGCACACCGCCTGGCTGAACACCGCCGCCCTGCGCCGCCTCGGCATCACCGCGCAGACCGAGGAGCTCGCCTTCGGCACCGTCCGGAAGGACCCGGCCACCGGCGAGCCCACCGGGTTCCTCACCGACTTCGCGGTCCGCGGCCTCTCCCGCGACGGCCACCGGGCGCTACGCGCCGCCGGCGTCCCCTGGGCCGCGCCGGACCGCCAGTACGGCCGGCTCTGCGCCAGCCTCGACCTGGCCGCCCGGTACGGCCTGACGACCGTCGTCGAACCGCAGAACTCGCTGGACGACCTGGCGCTGTTCGAACGGGCCATCGCCGAGGGCCGGCTGCGCTCCCGCCTGGTCGCCGCGCTGTTCCACCCCCGCGGCACCACCGACGCGGACCTCGCGGAGTTCGCGGCCGCGGCCCGCCGCCACCGCGGCGACCGCTTCCGGGTCGGGCCGCTCAAGCTGTACATCGACGACGTGGTCGAGCCGCACACCGCCGCCCTGCTGGAGCCGTACGCGGGCCACCACAGCCACCGCGGCGAGACCTTCTACCCGGCCGGGGAGTTCGCCGAGGTGCTGACCCGGCTCGACGCGGCCGGCTTCCAGGCCTTCGTGCACGCCACCGGCGACCGGGGCATCCGTACCGTCCTGGACGCCGTCGAGCACGCCCGCCGGGTGAACGGCCCCCGGGACGCCCGGCACCAGGTGGTCCACGTCGAGTGCCTCGACCCGGCCGACGTGCCCCGCTTCGCCGGGCTCGGCGTGGTCGCCTGCATGCAGCCGCGGCACTGCTCCCCCGACATCGCCGGGCCGGGCCGCGACTGGGCCGAGGCGGTCGGCGAGCAGCGCTGGTCCAAGGCGTGGCCGATGCGCAGCCTGCGGGACGCGGGCGCGGTGCTGGCCTTCTCCAGCGACTGGAACGTGGCCGAGATGGACCCGCTGGTCGGCCTCTACACGGCGGCCACCCGCCAGGGGCTGGCCGGCGGGGAGCCCTGGGTGCCGGAGGAGACCGTCCCGCTGGCCGACGCCCTGCGCGGCTACACCCTCGGCAGTGCCCACGCGAACTTCCTGGAGGACCGGCTGGGTTCGATCACTCCGGGCAAGCTGGGCGACCTGGTGCTGTTCTCGGAGGACCTCTTCGCCGTGGACCCGAAGGCGTTCCTGGAAGCCCGGGCCGACCTGACGGTCGTCGGCGGCGAGGTCGTCCACCGCGCCGACTGACACCCGGGCCCGGACATGCCGAAGGGCCTGCACCACGCGGAACGCGGTGCAGGCCCTGGCTGTTCGGCGGGTGACCGATCAGCGGGTGGTACTACAGCGGGCGAATGTTCTCCGCCTGCGGGCCCTTCTGGCCCTGCGTGACGTCGAACTCGACCTTCTGGCCCTCGAGCAGCTCACGGAAGCCCTGGGCGTTGATGTTCGAGTAGTGGGCGAAGACGTCCGGGCCGCCACCCTCCTGCTCGATGAAGCCGAAGCCCTTTTCCGCGTTGAACCACTTCACGGTGCCATTAGCCATTAAAATTCTCCTTGAAAGGCAATTCCCGGAGCCCGCACCTCGCAGGATCCGCGTCGCCGCTATGAGTACCCACCCAGAAGAAGACTCCTTGAAAATCCGAAGAAATTCGAGGAAAATTCCGGAGAAACAAAAAATGCGCCAGCGGTCACAACCGGCAGGCGCACACAAAGTTCATGGGAACCGAAACTGCAACTGACATCGACTGTAGCAGGTCCCGGGGCGGAACGGCGGGTCTTTCTTCCCGGGTTCCGCCGCGCCCCGCCGTCCCGGGTTCTCCGACCCGGTCCGGACCCGGTTCGGGCCCGGACCGGCTGTTCGGTCGGCTACTCCACCGTCACGCTCTTCGCCAGGTTGCGGGGCTTGTCGACGTCCCGCTCCAGCGCGACCGCGGCGTGGTACGCCAGCAGCTGGAGCGGGATGTTGAGGAGCAGCGGGTCGAGCTCCGGCTCGCTCCTGGGCACCAGGATGCAGTGGTCGGCGAGCTTCGCGTCGGGGCGGCGGTGCGCGACGGCGAGCACCCGGCCGGAGCGGGCCTTGATCTCGCCGAGCGTGGTGAGGTTCTTGTCGAGCAGCTCGTCGTCCGGGACCAGGGCCACGGTGGGCAGTTCGGGGCTGATCAGGGCCAGCGGACCGTGCTTGAGCTCGCTCGCCGGGTACGCCTCGGCGTGGACGTAGGAGATCTCCTTGAGCTTCTGCGCGCCCTCACGGGCGACGGGGAAGCCGCGGACCCGGCCGATGAACATCATGCCCTCGGACCCGGCGTACTCGGCGGCGAGCTCGGCGATGGCGTCGCTCTGCGCGAGGACCTCGCGGATCTGGTCGGGGAGCGCCTTGAGGGCGGTGACGATACGGCGGCCGTCGGCCGGGGAGAGGTCGTGGATCCGGCCGAAGTGCAGGGCGATCAGGGCGAACGCCACGACGGTGGAGGTGAACGCCTTGGTCGAGGCGACCGAGATCTCCGGACCGGCGTGCAGGTAGATGCCGCCGTCGCACTCGCGGGCGATCGCGCTGCCGACGGTGTTGACGACGCCCAGCACCCGCCCGCCCTTGCGCTTGACCTCCTGGACGGCGGCGAGGGTGTCGTAGGTCTCACCGGACTGGCTGACCGCGATGTAGAGGGTGTCGGCCTCGATGACCGGGTTGCGGTAGCGGAACTCGGAGGCGGGCTCGCTGTGCGCGGGGATGCGGGCGAGCTCCTCGATGAGCTGGGCCCCCATCTCGCCCGCGTAGTAGGCGGAGCCGCAGCCGAGGATCTTGACCCGGCGGATCTCGCGCAGCTCCCGGGCGTCGAGGTTGAGGCCGCCGAGGTGGGCGGTGGCGAACCGCTCGTCGAGCCGGCCGCCGAGGGTGCGCTCGACCGAGCCGGGCTGCTCGTGGATCTCCTTGAGCAGGAAGTGCGCGAAGCCGCCGGTGTCGTAGGAGTCGATCTCCCAGTCGACGGTGGACGGCTGGCGGTGGGTGGTGCGGGCGTCCTCGGTGAACGTGCGGAAGCCGTCGGCGCGGACGGTGGCCAGCTCGCCGTCCTCCAGGTGGACGACCTGGCGGGTGTAGCGGACGAGCGCGGAGACGTCGGAGGCGGCGAACATCTCCTTCTCGCCGATGCCGAGCACGATCGGGCTGCCGTTGCGGGCGACCACGATCCGGTCCGGCTGCTCGGCGTCGAGGACGGCGATGCCGTAGGTGCCGACGACCATGGCGAGGGCGGCGCGCACGGCGTCCTCCAGCTCCACGCCCTCCGCGGCGTGCGCGGCGATCAGGTGGCCGAGCACCTCGGTGTCGGTCTCGGAGCGGAAGACCGCGCCGTCGGCGGCGAGCTTGGCCCGCAGCTCGTCGGCGTTCTCGATGATGCCGTTGTGGACGACGGCGATCCGCCCGGCGTTGTCCAGGTGCGGGTGGGCGTTGGCGTCACTGGGCACGCCGTGGGTGGCCCAGCGGGTGTGGCCGATGCCGGTGGTCCCCTTGAAGCGGGCCGGGACGGCCGCGGCGAGGTCGGCGACCCGGCCCTTGACCTTGCGGACCTTGAGCCCGCCGGTGCGCCCGGCGACCGCGACGCCCGCCGAGTCGTAGCCGCGGTACTCCAGCCGGGCCAGGCCCTCCAGCAGGAAGGGGGTCGCGTCCTTGGGACCGATGTAGGCCACGATTCCGCACATGGGGTGGACTCCTCGAAGACAGGGGGGCAGGGCAGGGGGCAGGGCGGGGCCCGGAGGGTCGGGCCGGGAGGCCGTCGCCGACCGCGGTCGGCGGGCCTCGGACGGAGGGCCTCGGACGGAGGGCCTCGGACGGGTCCGTCAGCCGTAGACGATCCGGCGCAGCTGCCGCGCGGAGAGTCCCGGCGCCGCGACACGGCGGGCGGGCAGCTCCTCGGCGAGCCGGGCGAAGATCCTCTCGTTGGTCAGACCGCGTGCCTGGAGCTCGCCGTGACGGCGGCGGACGTACTCCTCCGTGGTCTCGGAGAAGTAGGCCAGCACCTCCGCCACCACCCGCGCCGCCTCGCGGGGCCCGAGCGGGCTGGTCCGGGTGAGGTGGGCGAGCAGCTCTTCGTGAGGGTGCGAGGGACCGGGTGAGCTGGACACGAAGAGGGAGCCTAGGCCGGATCCGGCGCCGAGTTCAAAGATCTTGCCCGAATTCGGGCAGATCTCGCGACGTTCGACGCCCACCCGGCCCGATCCGGGCCCGCGCCAGCCTGTCGAACTAAGCATCGGACGGACGAACGGGCAGGCGAACGATCGGCACGGCGGACGCCCGGCGGGCCCGCCCGCCCCGCCCGCGCACCCTTGTGCGGGCACGTACCACCACGTAGCGTGATTCCCCGACTACGCATCGGGGGAGACGGATCAGGACACCGGATTCGTCTCGGAGATTCGTGTCGGAAGAACCGGAGGCTTGCTGATGTGCGGCATCACCGGATGGGTCGCCTACGACCGCGACCTCACCCTCGAACGGCCAGTGCTCGACACGATGACGGCCACCCAGCTCTGCCGCGGCCCGGACGCGGGCGGCGTCCACCTGGAACGGCACGCCGCACTCGGTCACCGCCGCCTCGCCGTGATCGACGTCGAGGGCGGTGTCCAGCCGATGACGGCCGAGCACGACGGCCGGACGCTGGCCGCCCTCACGTACAGCGGAGAGGTGTACAACCACCGCGAGCTGCGCGCCGAGCTGGAGGCGGCCGGCCACCGGTTCCGCACCCGCAGCGACACCGAGGTGGTGCTGCACGCCTACCTGGAGTGGGGCGAGCACCTCGCCGAGCGGCTCAACGGCATGTTCGCCTTCGCGATCTGGGACGCCCGCAGCGAGGAGCTGGTGCTCGTCCGCGACCGGATGGGCGTCAAGCCTCTGCACTACCACCCCACCCCGGACGGCGTGGTCTTCGGCTCCGAGCCGAAGGCCCTGTTCGCCCACCCCTCGGTGCGCGCGGTGGTCGACCTGGACGGGCTGCGCGAACTGCTGGCCCTGACGAGGACCCCCGGCCTCACCCCGTACCGCGGTATCTCGGAGGTGCGGCCCGGCCACGTGGTCCGGGTGCGGCGCAGCGGCGTCACGGTCCGCCGCTACTGGGCGCTGGAGGCGCGCCGGCACACCCAGGACCTCGCCACCACCGTCGCCACCGTCCGGGCCCTGCTCGACGACATCGTCCACCGCCAACTGGACTCGGACGTGCCGCTCTGCTCGCTGCTGTCCGGCGGCCTCGACTCCAGCGCCGTCACGGCGCTGGCCGCCAAGGCGCTGCGCGCGGCGGGCGCCGGGCCGGTCCGCTCCTTCGCGGTCGACTTCGCCGGACAGAGCGAGCACTTCCTCGCGGACGCGGTCCGCTCCACGCCGGACGGCCCGTACGCCGCACTGCTCGCCCGGTACGTGGGCGCCGACCACCGGGTGATCGAGCTGGACAGCGCCGCACTCACCGACCGGACGCACCGGATGGCCGCGCTGCGCGCCAGGGACCTGCCGGGCGGCTTCGGCGACATGGACACCTCGCTGCTGCTCCTCTTCAAGGAGGTGCGCCGGCAGTCGACGGTGGCGCTGTCCGGCGAGTCGGCGGACGAGCTGTTCGGCGGCTACAGCTGGTTCCACGACCCGCAGGCGGTGAACGCGGACGACTTCCCCTGGGCGGCCTCGCTGACCAGGCTCGGCGGGACGGGCGCCGGTCCGCGCGAACAGCTGATCGACCGGGAGCTGCTCGGCAAGCTCGACCTCGCCGGCTACCGGCACGCCCGGTACCGGGAGGCGCTCGCCGAAGTCCCGCACCTGCCGGACGCCGACCCGTTCGAGCGGCGGATGCGGGAGATCTCGTACCTGAACCTGACCCGCTTCGTCTGCATCCTGCTCGACCGCAAGGACCGGATGAGCATGGCCAACGGGCTGGAGGTGCGGGTGCCGTTCTGCGACCACCGGCTGGTGCAGTACGTCTTCAACACGCCGTGGTCGATGAAGCACTTCGACGGCCGGGAGAAGAGCCTGCTGCGCGCCGCCGTCCGGAACGTGCTGCCGGACGAGATCGCCGACCGGATGAAGAGCCCCTACCCGAGCGTGCAGGACCCGCACTACCCGGAGATGCTCCGCAGCGAACTGGCCGAGCTGACCTCCGACCGCGCCGCCCCGGTGCTCGACCTGCTGGACCGGCGGGCACTGGCCGACGCGCTCGCACCGGACACCGATCCGCAGTCGGTCCGGCTGGCGGCCGATCTGGCGCTGGACCTGAACGCCTGGTTGACGGAGTACCAGGTGTCGCTCGAACTCTGACCGCCCGCCGGCGTTCACCCGGACGGCGTACCTCGCCCGCTGCGCCGTCCGGGTTCACGGCGAACCGCGCGGCGGGCCGGGTGACGGGCCGGCGCCGGGCCGTGCGACAGGCCGCAGGACGGGCCGGGTGACGGGTCGTCCGGCGGTCCGGCGACCGGGGGCGGCCCGCGTCGTCGACCGGCCCGGACGTGCGATAGCGTCGCCGACACCTCCCGAATGGCGGTCGAAAACGCGGAATCCCACCCCCGTGCCGTCAGGATGGGGAGCGACCCGTCCGTCTCGATCCGCCGGGGGATCTCCGCCATGCATCCGCGAGCGTTCGCGATTCTCACCGCCCTGCTGCTGGGGGTCCTGGGCCTGGGGTCGGTGGCCGTCACCGACTGGACGCCCGCTCCGGTCGCCGCGGCGGCCGGGGAGAACACCGCGGACGGCACCGCCGGAACGGCGGGCGCCGCGCCCGCCGGCACCGCGCAGCCGGCCGTGAGCGCGACCCCGACCGGGGACCCGGCGGTGTGGACCCGCTCGACGCTGCGCAACAAGCTGATGGCCGAGATGGAGTCCACCGATCCCGGGGTCGCGCTGGCCGACCTGGACAGGATCACCAAGCAGTTGCCGTACACCGTCCGGTTCTGCCACCCGATCGCCCACGAGCTCGGGCACGCGGCGGTCAAGCGCTTCGACGCCGACTTCCAGAAGGTCATCTCCTTCCCGCACGAGACCTGCGCCGCGGGCTACCTGCACGGCGCCGTCGAGGAGATGCTGAACGCCTCCGCCCAGCCCGAGACGGACCTGCTCAAGCTCTGCGCGCCCAAGAACAGCGGCCCGTGCATCCACGGCGTCGGTCACGGCACCATGTTCGTCGCCAAGCAGGACGTGGCCAAGGCGCGGGACCTGTGCAACAAGTTCCCCACCGACCAGAACCGGATCCGCTGCTCGGAGGGCCTGTTCATGCAGCTCTTCGGCCCGGACGAGGAGGACGAGAAGGCGAAGGCGAACCTGCCCGCCGACAAGATCGCCCAGGACCCGCTCTACCCGTGCAAGGAGCAGCCCTCGCTGTTCCAGTCGGCCTGCTTCTTCTACGCGCCGACCTTCTACCTCTCCTCGCACGACTACCCGAACCACCCCGAGGTCTACGCCGAGGCGCTGAAGTGGTGCCTCAACGGCAAGGCGAGCGGCGGGTCGGTGGACTGCAGCCGGGGGGTGGGCTCGCGGACCATGAAGTACAACCTGGACCGCGAGGACTGGGCCGCCCAGCAGTGCGCCACCGCCGCCGACGGCTGGCAGCGCAAGGCCTGCGCCGAGGGCCTGGTCAGTTACTACACGGTCAACTACACGGACGGCGGTGCGGCCGGGCGGCTCTGCGCCAAGATCACCAGCTCGGAGATGCAGGGCTACTGCCGCTCCGCGGGCGGGCTCTCCTCCTCGCTCGACTGACCGGGTCGCCGGTTCGGCCGGCCGATCCGCCGACCCGGTGCTCCCTGACCCGCCGACCCGGTGCCCCGCCGGCCCGGCGGAACCGTTCCGTCCCAGGTGGTGGGCCCGCGCCGCACGGCGCGGGCCTTTCTCGTACGATCGGCCCGTTGATCCCAGGTGCGCCGAGGACGCCGCGCCACCAGGCCTCCTCCCCCACCCGCTGGAGCACCGCCGTGACCCCCGAGGACTTCCGCGCCGCCGCCCACACCGCCGCCGACCTCGTCGCCGACCACCTCGCCGAACTGCCCGGCCGCCCGGTCTGGCAGCCGATGGACGACGACGCCCGCCGCACCCTGCTGGACGCCCCGCTGCCGCGGGACGGGCGTCCGCTGGCCGAGCTGCTGGCGGACGTCGGCCGGGACGTGCTGCCGTACCCGATGGGCAACGGGAACCCGCGGTTCTTCGGCTGGGTCAACTCGGCCCCGGCCCCGGCCGGCGTGCTCGCCACCTTCGCCGCCGCGGCGATGAACCCCAGCTCCGCCGGCGGCGACCACGCCGACGTCCACCTGGAGCGGGCCGTGGTGCGCTGGATAGCCGAGCTGGTCGGGTTCCCGCACCCGGCCGGCGGCGGGCTGCTCACCTCCGGCACGTCGATGGCGACCATCGTCTGCCTGGCCGCGGCCCGCAACCGGGCCGCCCGCGAGGCGGGCCGGGACGTCCGCGCGGACGGACTGGCCGGGATGCCCCCGCTGGTCGGCTACGTCACCGGCGAGACCCACTCGTGCGTCCGCAAGGCCGCCGAGCTGCTCGGCCTCGGCAGCCGGCACCTGCGGACCGTGGCCACCGGCCCGGACGGCCTGCTGGACATCGCCGACCTGCGGGCCGCCGTCGCCCGCGACCGGGCCGCCGGGCTGCTGCCGTTCCTGGTGGTGGCCTCCGCCGGGACGGTCGGCACCGGCGCGGTGGACGCCTTCGAGCCGATCGCCGACCTCTGTGCCGAGGAGCGCCTCTGGCTGCACGTGGACGGCGCGTACGGCGCGTTCGGCGTGCTCGACCCGGCGATCGCGCACCGCTACGCGGGGTTGGAGCGGGCCGACTCGCTCGCCCTCGACCCGCACAAGTGGCTCGGCGTCCCGGTCGACTGCGGCTGCGCGCTGGTCCGCGACACCGACGAGCTCCGCGCCGCCTTCAGCCTCGTCCCCTCCTACCTGCGGGACGAGGCGGCCGGCGAGCTCGGCTGGTTCTCCGAGTACGGCACCGAGCAGACCCGCCCGTTCCGCGCGCTCAAGGTGTGGGCGACCATCGCCCACCGGGGCCGCGACGGCGTGGCCGCGGACATCGCCCGGTGCACCGCCCTGGCCCGGCGGCTCGGCGAACTGGTCGCGGCGGACGAGGAGTTCGAGCTACTGGCCGAGGTGCAGACGTCGATCGTGGCGTTCCGCCTCCGCCCCCCGGGGCTGGACGAGGCCGCGCTCGACGAGCTCAACCACCGGTTGCCGGCCGCCGTTCAGCGGCGCGGCCGGGTCTTCGTCACCGGCGCGCGCCTCGGCGAGCGCGAGATGCTCCGCGCCTGCCTCCTCAACGCGGGCACCACGGAGGAGGACCTGCTCCTGCTCCTCGACGAGGTCCGGGCCGCCGCCCGTGAGACGGTCGGTCGGCACCATTAACCGTCAGGTCACGGGGGATTCGTGACCGTGAAACACCCAGGCGGCAGATTGATGGCATGGAGCACACGGAGCAGCTGACGACCGACATCGCCCAGGACCGGAACCCGACCCCCTCCCGTGCCCAACGGCGCGGCGCCCGCACGCACCGCTGGCGCCGCGACACGGTGGAACTCGCCGCCGTCTTCCTCTCGGTGACCGCCGCCGACCTGGTCGCCAAGTTCGTGCTGAACGGCCCGGACGGCCCGGTGATGCTCGCCGCCTCGGCGGTCGTCCTGCTCGCCACGGCGCTGTTCCACACCTGGTGGTCGCACCGTCACCACCTGCACGGCCCACCGGCGCCGGACGCGCCCGCGCCTCCGCGGGCAACGGCCGGGCAGGCGACGGGATCCCTGGCGGGACCGGCGGGAGACCCCCTGCGGGGCCCGCTGCACGACTTCGAGGAGACGGCGCTCTGGCGGGTCCGCACCACGGTGCAGGACTCCCCCGGCAGCCTGGCGCGGGTGTGCACGGCCTTCGCCGGGCGGCAGGTGAACATCGTCTCGATGCAGTCCCACCCCCTGCCGACCGGGGCCGTCGACGAGTTCTTCGTCCGCGCGCCGCGCTCACTGGGCCGCACCGAGCTGGTCGCCCTCGTCGCGGCGGCCGGCGGGCACGACATCTGGACGGGCCCGGCGGACGCGCACGACCTGGTGGACGTCCCCACCCACGTGCTGGCGCTGGCCACCCGGACCGCGCTGGACGCGGCCGAGCTGCCGATCGCGCTGCGGCAGCTGTTCGGGCAGTGCAGCATCCGGCAGTACCCGCGGGCGGCCGAACGGTCACCCGCCGGGGTGGACGGGCACGTGATGCGCCTGCCGGTGCCGTCCGGGGACCTGATCGAGCTCACCCGCCCGCACCTGCCGTTCACCCCGACCGAGTTCGCCCGGGCCCAGGCCCTGGTCGAGCTGGACACCCTGCTCGGCCCCCGGGTGCCGGACGTCCGGGCCCGGCTCACCGTGCCGACCGGAGCCGACGTGACCGTGCGGCGCGCGGACGCCGACGACAAGGCGGCGGCGCTGGCGATGCACCACCGCTGCTCCCCCGACACCCTGCGCAAGCGGTACCACGGACCGGTCCGGGACGCCGACCGCTACCTGGACCACCTGCTGGACCCCCGGCACGGCCAGACGCTGGCGGTGGAGTCGGCGGACGGGCGGATCGTCGCCCTCGGGCACCTGATGTGGGACGACGACAGCGCCGAGGTGGCCGTGCTGGTCGAGGACGCCTGGCAGCGGCGCGGGCTGGGCCTGGACCTGATGCGGCGGATGTCGGCGCTGGCGCTGGAGGCCGGGGTGGAGACGGTGTACGCCGTCACGCACTCCTCCAACACCGGGCTGATCGCCACCATGCGCAAGCTGGCGGCGCCGCTGGACTACCAGGTCGACGAGGGCACCCTGGTGATCACCGCGCACCTGGCGGAGGCCGCCGAGGAGCTTCCGGTGCCCTGGCAGACCAGGCCGGGGCGGTAGGGCTGGACAGGAGGGCTGGACGGTAGGACGGGGCGGTGGGACGGGGCCGCCCGTTCCGCCGGACCCGCGCCCGGACGGGCCGGAGCGCCGGTCCCGGTGCGCGGATCCGGCGCCCAAGCGGTCATCGGAAGGTCATTTTTTCACCACATCCTCACCAAGGACCACACCCGCCCCGGGCCGGACGGCACCCCCGCCGTCCGGCCCGGGGCGGTCGTGCCCGGCCACCGGACGCCCGGGAACCGCCGGGCCCGGGAACCGCGTCCCCGACGGCGAACGGCCCCTCCGTACACCGTCGACCCTGACGTCGCGTCAGGACGTCCCGACCGGGTCCTCCGGGGGCGTCGCAGCAGGCGGCGCGGGGTCCGGAGCACCGACCCGGGTGGCGGAGTCGGTAGGCTGATCCCGTCCCCGCCGCCCGACGACCCGTTGTCCGGTCCCGGGCGGTGCCGCAGCAAGGAGGAACCACTGAGCATGGCAGGCACCGAATCGGAGCCCACAGGCGCACGCGACGCCTCGCTGCCCGCCCGCGCCAAGATCGCGGTCACGGCCGGCAAGGTGGCCGCCGCCCTCTCCCAGAAGGCGGGCCGAGGCAGCGGCTCGGTGATCGGCGGCAAGATCGCGCTGAGGCTCGACCCCGATCTGCTCGCCACCCTCGCCGACCACCTGGACGTGGTCCTGGTCAGCGCCACCAACGGCAAGACCACCACCACCCGGCTGATCGCCGAGGCGCTGCGCGCCGCCGGCCCGGTGGTCTCCAACGCTCTGGGCGCCAACATGCCGGCCGGCATCACCTCCGCCCTGGCCGGCGGCTCGGAGGCCCGCTTCGGCGTCATCGAGGTCGACGAGAAGTACCTGGCCGGTGTCGCCCGGGACACCCGTCCCAAGGCCATCGCCCTGCTCAACCTCTCCCGCGACCAGCTCGACCGTGCCGCCGAGACGCGGATGATGGCCGAGAAGTGGCGCGAGGGGCTGCAGGACACCGAGGCCGTGGTGATCGCCAACGCGGACGACCCGCTGGTGACCTGGGCCGCGTCCTCCTGCAAGAAGGTGGTCTGGGTGGCCGCCGGACAGGCGTGGAAGGAGGACGCCTGGTCCTGCCCCGCCTGCGGCGGCGTGATGCAGCGCCCCGGCGACGACTGGTTCTGCCAGGAGTGCGGCTTCCGGCGACCCAACCCGCACTGGGCGCTCCAGGGCACCCACGTCATCGACCCGCAGCGCGGCGCCTGGCCGATCCGGCTCCAGCTGCCCGGCCGGGCGAACCTCGCCAACGCCACCAGCTCGGCCGCCGTCGCCGCCGTCTTCGGCGTCTCCCCGCAGGTCGCGCTGGAGCGGATGCAGTCCGTCACCGCGGTGGCCGGCCGCTACGACGTCGTCCAGTACCAGGGCCGCGACATCAGGCTCCTGCTGGCCAAGAACCCGGCCGGCTGGCTGGAGACGTTCTCGCTGATCGACGGCCCGCCCGCGCCGGTCATCCTCTCCGTCAACGCGCTCGACGCGGACGGCACCGACACCTCCTGGCTCTGGGACGTCGACTACGAGCGCCTCGCGGGGCACCCGGTGTTCGTGATGGGCCAGCGCAAGCTGGACCTGGCCGTCCGCCTGGAGGTCGCCGGGCTGCAGTTCCACGTGGTGGACTCGCTGGAGCAGGCCGTCCGGATGGCCCCGCCCGGCCGGATCGAGGCGATCGCCAACTACACCGCCTTCCAGCAGCTGCGGAAGGTCGTGGCCGGCTGATGCCGGTCCAGCAGCCCACAGCACGCACGTCACGCACGGAAGGCCTTCGAGGATGAGTGAGAGCAGCCTGCGCGTGGTCTGGGTCTACCCGGACCTGCTCAGCACGTACGGCGACCGGGGCAACGCCCTGGTCGTGGAGCGCCGGGCCCGCCAGCGCCACCTCAACGTGACCCGGATCGACGTCCGCTCCGACCAGGCGGTCCCCACCAGCGGGGACATCTACCTGATCGGCGGCGGCGAGGACCGACCGCAGCGACTGGCCGCCGAGCGGCTGCGCAACGACAGCGGCCTGGTCCGGGCCTCGGAGAACGGCGCGATCATCTTCGCCGTCTGCGCCGGCTACCAGATCCTCGGCCACGAGTTCGTCAACGACCTGGGGCAGCGCGAGCCGGGCCTCGGCCTGCTCGACGTCTGGACCGCCCGCGGCGAGGGCGCCCGGTGCGTCGGCGACGTGCTCGCCGACGTGGACCCGCGGCTCGGACTGCCGCAGCTGACCGGGTTCGAGAACCACCAGGGCGTCACCCACCTCGGCCAGGGCGTCCAGCCGCTGGCCCGGGTCACCGCGGGCCGGGGCAACGGCACCGGTGACGGCACCGAGGGCGCCTGGCGGGACACCGTCTTCGGCACCTACCTGCACGGCCCCGTGATGGCGCGGAACCCCGCCGTCGCGGACATGCTGATCAAGCTGGCACTGGACGTCAACGCCCTGCCGCCGGCCGACACCACCTGGTACGACGCGCTGCGCACCGAGCGCATCGCGGCCACTTCGCGCCCCGCGTAGTACGTCCACGGTCCGTTCGCGACGGACCGGGTGCCCGCCATGCGGGCACCCGGTCCACAGGCGGGCCCGAACGTACGACAATGGGGCTGCCGGCTGCACACCCTCCTCGGCAGCAGGCTGCACTTCCGCGCGGGGGCGCCGACGGCGCCGCTCCCGCGTCGGCTCCTGCCCGGCCGGACGCAGGGGTCGTATGCTCGACTGCACGGCCGGTTTCGGATGTTCTGTCCGGATCGGCCGGTCCTTCACCCCACGGCCATCTCCCCGTCGATCCGGCGTGGGAGGCGGCGGTTACGGTGGCGGTTCGTCGTACCAGCCTGTAGTCCGGCCGTTCCTCGGTTCTGCTCGGGAGTTGCAAAGCAATGCGTATTGGAGTGCTGACCAGCGGCGGTGACTGCCCCGGCCTGAACGCGGTGATCCGATCCGTGGTCCACCGGGGGGTGGTCGACCACGGCGACGAGATCATCGGGTTCGAGGACGGCTGGCGCGGTTTCCTTGAGGGCCACCACCGTCCCCTGACCCTCGACTCGGTGAGCGGCATCCTCGCCCAGGGCGGCACGATCCTCGGTTCCTCCCGGGTGCAGCCGAGCCACCTGCGCGACGGCGTCGAGCGCGCCAAGCAGTACTGCGCGGACCTCGGCCTGGACGCGGTGATCCCCATCGGCGGCGAGGGCACCCTGAAGGCCGCCAAGCTGATGAGCGACGCGGGCCTGCCGATCGTGGGCGTGCCGAAGACCATCGACAACGACATCGCCTGCACCGACGTCACCTTCGGTTTCGACACCGCCGTCTCGGTCGCCACCGAGGCGCTGGACCGGCTGAAGACCACCGCCGAGTCGCACCAGCGCGTCATGGTGGTCGAGGTCATGGGCCGGCACACCGGCTGGATCGCGCTCAACGCGGGCATGGCGGCCGGCGCGCACGCGATCGTCGTCCCGGAGCGCCCGTTCCACATCGACAAGCTGACCGCGGTCGTCCGCGAGCGCTTCGACCGGCAGAAGAAGTTCGCCATCGTGGTCTGCGCCGAGGGCGCCAAGCCCGAGGCCGGCACCATGCACTGGGAGGAGGGCAGTCGTGACATCTACGGCCACGAGCGGTTCACCGGGATCGCCACCCAGCTCTCCCGCGAGCTGGAGCACCGGCTCGGCAAGGAGGCCCGCCCGGTGATCCTCGGCCACACCCAGCGCGGCGGCACCCCGACCGCGTACGACCGGGTGCTCGCCACCCGCTTCGGCTGGCACGCGATCGAGGCCGTGCACAAGGGCGCGTTCGGGCACATCACCGCCCTCCAGGGCACCAGCATCAACCTGGTGCCGCTGGGCGAGGCGGTCGCCGAGCTGAAGACCGTGCCGGCCGACCGCTACCTGGAGGCCGAGACGGTCATCTGACCGCTCCGCCCGTCCGGCCGCTCCGCCCGCGGACCGGTGCCCCGGCCCCCGAGTGCGTGCTCGGGGGCCGGGGCCTTCGCGTTCCCGGCAGCCGCCCTACCGGGAGCGGATCAGAAGCCGGTGTCGTACGTGTACAGGCTGCTGTGGTCGAGCAGTCCGGCCGGCGTGACGGTGTTCCACGGCTTCATGGTCTCGTTCAGGTCGACCACGTCGGGCGTGCCGGCCGTCGGCAGGTAGGTCGCCCCGGGGTGGCGCTTCTGCCACTCCGACCAGAGCTTGTCGACGAAGCAGTGGTGCAGCCAGAACACCGGGTCGTTGGGCGACATCCCGGTGGCCATCTGGCCGCCCACCCAGACGTGCACCCGGTTGTGCAGGTTGACGCCGCGCCAGCCCTCCAGGTTGTTGCGGAAGCCGGACGAGGAGCTGTTCCACGGCGCGGCGTCGTAGGTGGTGATGGCGAGCACCGACTCGGCGTCGGCCCTGGTCGGCAGCTGAGCCACCCCGGCGCCGAGCTGGCGCCGCAGGTAGGTCCGGCTGTCGATGTTGACGTTGAGCGGCCAGCTGCCCCCGGAGAAGGCGAACGCACCGGTGGTCACCTGGTTGTCGCCGCTCCTCCCGTTGCCGCCCAGGAAGTCCGCGCCCCAGAGGGACGAGGTGGTCGAGCGGTCGGCCGTCCAGTCCCAGTACGGCAGGTTCACGCTCGGGTCGATGGCCTGGAGCGCCCGCTCGAACTGGAGCAGGTACTGGCGGTGCCACGGCAGGAAGGACGGCGAGCGGTGGCCCGTCCGCTCGCCGTTGTCCACGTCGCTGACGATGAACTGGTTGTGGGTGGTGACGAACGGGTCGTAGCCGCCGGACGCCTTGAGTGCGAGCACGGCGTTGACGAAGGCCCGCTTCTCCTGGGCCGTCAGGGTCGCCTGGTTCTTTCGGACTGCCATGAGTCCCCCCTCGATGATGGTGTGCGGTACGGGTGGCGGACGGACTCAGGCGGTCACGATCGGGACGAGCGTGGCGCCCTGAAGATCGCTGACGGCGGCCCGGGCGAGCGAACGCGGCGTCGCGAAGGTCTGGTAGTGGTTGACGACGCTGATCCAGGTGCCGTCGGCGTTGCGCATCATGTGCAGCTCGTCGCCGTCGATCCGCACCTCGTAGCCGGTGCCGGTGCCCCCGTGCTGGTGACCGCCCCCGGTGACGGGGCGGCCCTGGATGCGGCGCCCCTGGAAGACCTCGTCGAAGGTGTCGGACGCGCCCGGGTCGGCGGCCGTGGCCGACCCGCCGCCCGGGCCGGCCACCCCGATCACGACGGTGCCGGCGGCGACCGTCAGCGCGGCCGCGGCCCCCTGCAGCATCCGACGACGGGTGAGCTCCGACGCATGGGTCTCTTCGGACATGGTGATACCCCCCTCAGGTGCCCTGCATTGTTGTTAGGGCACCGTTCACGAACGATTGTTTAATCGTTAATCAGAGGCGATTTCTTGATCGCACTCCCTGTTTCGATGCTCGCAAGGCTTTTTGACCTAGGGAACAGCCACTCGGCGGGGGTGCGGATGGTTGCGTACGAATCCAGTCAAATTTCGGTCGCGACCGAACGGACCTCGAACCGGAACGGCCGGACACCGGCGGGCCGCACGGTGCGACGCCCGTCACGTCCGGCTAGCGTGACGATGCGCCGGACCACCGCCGGCGCAGGCCACCCGGGAAGGAAACAGCCGATGAAGATCCTCGCGTACGGCGTCCAGGCGGACGAGCGACCGCTCCTGGAGGAGGCGTTCGCGGACCGGCACGAACTGCGCTGCCTGGACCTCTTCCTCAACCGCGACACCGCCCCGCTGGCCGCCGGCCACCCTGCGGTGAGCAGCAGCGTCAACGCCGAGCTGGACGCCGAGACGCTCGCCCTGCTCGCCGCCGGCGGGACCGAGCTGATCGCCCAGCGCTCCACCGGTTTCAACAACATCGACCTGGAGGCCGCCGCCGAGCTGGGACTGACGGTCGCCCGGGTCTCCTTCTACAGCCCCTACGCCGTCGCCGAGCACGCCTGGACGCTGGCCCTGGCCGTCAACCGCCGCCTCACCCGCGCCGCGAGCCGCTCGCGCGAGTTCGACTTCCGGCTGGACGGCCTGCTCGGCCGGGACGTGCACGGCATGACGGTCGGCGTGATCGGCACCGGCAAGATCGGCGAGTGCTTCGCCCGGATCGCGCACGGCTTCGGCACCGAGCTGCTCGGCTGGGACATCGCCCCCAACCCGGCCTGTCTGGATCTCGGCATGACCTACACCGAACTGCCCGAGCTCCTCTCCCGCGCCGACCTGGTCAGCCTGCACGTCCCGCTGCTGCCGGCCACCCACCACCTGATCGACGCCGCCGCGCTGGCCCGGATGAAGGACGACGCCATCCTGGTCAACTCCAGCCGCGGCGGCCTGGTCGACAGTGCGGCCCTGGTCGAGACGCTGCGGGTCGGCCGGCTCTCCGGCGTCGGCCTGGACGTCTACGAGGAGGAGACCGGCGTCTTCTTCACCGACCGCTCGATCCAGGGGATCGCCGACGACACCCTCGCCCGCCTGGTCACCTTCCCCCAGGTGCTGGTCACCTCGCACCAGGCCTACTTCACCCGCACCGCGGTCGGCCAGATCATCGACGCCACCGTCCGCAACGTGGACGACTACGCCGCCGGGCGCCGCGGCGAGAACGTCCTCGTCCCGCGCGGCTGAACCGCTCGTGCGGAACCCTGCACGGGGGGCGGCGGAGGCACCGGAGTAAGGCCCGCCTAGGCTGTACGACGAAGCAAAACGGGCGAACCGGACCCACCCCGGGGCCGCGAGGATGGAAAGCAGGACCCGCCGATGGGTGACGGAATGCCAGGAATGCACCACCACGGCGGGATGACCGAACTCGGACCCTTCTCGCTCTCCAACGTGCTGACCTGGTCCCCCGACTGGGTGTTCCTGATCGGCAGCCTGGCGGCGCTGGCCCTGTACCTCACCGGCGTGGTCCGGCTGCACAGGCGCGGCGACCGCTGGCCGGTCGGGCGCACGGCGGCCTGGGCGGCGGGCGCCGGGACGGTGATCCTGGTCACCTGCACCGGGTTGAACGACTACGGCATGGTGCTGTTCAGCGCGCACATGATGCAGCACATGGTGCTCTCCATGCTGTCGCCGATCCTGCTGCTGCTCGGGGCGCCGATCACGCTGGCGCTGCGCGCCCTGCGACCGGCCGGCAAGGGCAATCCGCGGGGGCCGCGCGAGCTGCTGGTGGCCCTGCTGCACAGCACCTACGTGAAGGTGATCTCCCACCCGGCGTTCACCATCCCGCTGTTCATCGCGAGCCTGTACGGGGTCTACTTCACCCCGCTGTTCGACTTCCTCATGGAGTACCGGCTCGGGCACATCTTCATGATGGTGCACTTCCTGGCCACCGGGCTGGCGTTCTTCTGGCCGATCATGGGCGTGGACCCCGGTCCGAACCGGTCGGGCCACGTGATGCGGATCATCGAGCTGTTCATGGGCATGCCGTTCCACGCCTTCTTCGGCGTGGCGGTGATGATGGGGAGCCAGCCGCTGGTGAAGACCTTCACCACCGAGGGCGCGCCGCCCGGGACGGACCTGCTGGCCGACCAGAAGCTGGCCGGCGGCATCACCTGGGCGTTCGGCGAGATCCCGACGGCGATCGTGCTGATCGCGCTGGTCTACCAGTGGATGCGCTCCGAGGAGCGCCTCTCCCGCCGCCGGGACCGCGCCGAGGACCGCAGCGGCGACGCCGAGCTGGCGGCGTACAACGCGTACCTGGCGTCGCTGGACAAGCGCAACCAGCGGCCCGCGCCGGCGGCCGACGCCGGCTGAGCCCGGCCCCACCGCTCCGGAACCCCCCGCCCTCGGGCGGGGGGTTCCGTCGTTTCCGGAGCCGGGCGGAGCCGGGAACGGAGCCGGAGCCTTGGCCGACCGGGGGCCGACCGGCGGCGGCCCCGGGGGGTCAGCCCGCCGTGCCGGACTGCCGGGCCAGGCCGGCGACCAGGATGTCCAACCCGAACTCGAACCGCTCGTCCCCGACGTTGCGGGTGAGCGCGACCGCCATGGAGGTGATCATCGGGTAGCGGTCGGTCGGGACGGTGTCGAAGTAGCTCCGGATCCGCTCGGTGAACTCCTCGCTGTCCCCGCCGCCGCGGGTGGACGCCTCGAAGGCGGTCGCCGTCGTGTAGAGCCCGAGCAGGTCGACCCCGTAGGCGGCGGTCTGCTCGTCGAGGCCGCCGGCGCGCAGCATGCCGAGCATGGCCTCGGCGATGTCCATCGCGTGCGGGGTCACCGGGACGTTGGCGACGACGGCGGCCCTGGCCAGATCCCGGTGCGAGAGCAGCACCTGGCGGGAGCGGCGCAGCAGCCGCTTCACCTGCTCCTGCCACGTGGCCGGGTCGGGCCGCTCCAGCTCGATCTCGGTGTAGGCGAGGTCGAGGACGAGCTCGACCAGCTCCTCCTTGCTGCCGACGTGGGCGTACAGGCTTGCGGCGCCCGTGCCGAGCTCCTGTCCGACCCGGCGCATGCTGAGCGCGTCCATGCCCTCGGCGTCGACGATCCTCAGCGCGGCCTCGACGATCCGCTCCCGGCTCAGCGGCTGCCGTCTGGGCGGAGCCTTCTCCTTCTGCCAGTGCTCGGACCAGCCGGAGCGCGGGGCGGCACTGGTCATGGGGGCTCCTTCGTGGTCGGTGACGGCTCCCAGATTACTTGACACGAACACCGTTCCATGGGAGAACACTGTTCGTTCAGGAAAACAGTGTTCGTTACAACGAACGACGTTCGCCCGTGGAATCCGGAGAGCACCCCCATGACCGACCAGATCGCCCCTCCCGACCCCTCGCCGACGGCGGCGGCCGAGAGCCCGCCGACCGGCTACCGGCTGCGCTGGGCCGGCCTCGCCGTCATCCTGGCCGCCGAGGTGATGGACCTCCTCGACACCACGATCGTCGGCGTCGCCTCGCCCTCCGTCCGCCAGGACCTCGGCGGCAGCGACGCCCAGATCCAGTGGATCTCCGCCTCCTACACGCTCGCCTTCGCCGTCCTGCTGATCACCGGAGCCCGGCTCGGCGACTTCTTCGGACGCAGGCGCCTCTTCACGCTCGGCGCGGCCGGCTTCACCCTCGCCTCGGTGCTCTGCGCGGCGGCCCCCGGCGCCGGCACCCTGATCGCCGCCCGGACCCTCCAGGGCCTGTTCGCCGCGCTGCTCATCCCGCAGGGCCTCGGACTGATCAAGTCGATGTTCCCGCCCAGGGAGATGGGCGCCGCGTTCGGCCTCTTCGGCCCCGTCCTCGGGCTCTCCTCCGTCCTCGGCCCCACCCTCGGCGGCTACCTCACCGACGCCGACTGGTTCGGCCTCGGCTGGCGGACCGTGTTCCTGATCAACCTGCCGCTCGGCCTGCTCACCGTCCTCATGGCCGGCCGGATCCTGCCCGCCGACCGCGTGACCGCTACCGCCCGCACCGGCCGGCTCGACCCGGTGGGCGTGCTGCTGCTCAGCCTCGCCGTGCTGCTGCTGGTCTACCCGCTGGTCCAGGGGCGCGAGCTCGACTGGCCGCTCTGGGTCTTCGTGGCGATGGCCGCGTCCCTGCCGGCGCTCCGGCTCTTCACCCTCCACCAGCGCCGTGTCCTGCGGCGCGGCGGCACCCCGCTGATCGAGCCCTCACTGTTCGGCAGGCGGGCCTTCGTCTCGGCGCTCGCCACCGGGCTGGTCTTCTTCGCCGCGCTCTCCGGCCTGCTGCTGGTCCTCACCCTCCACCTGCAGCTCGGCCTCGGCTGGACCCCGCTGCACGCCGGGCTCTCGATGATCCCGCTGTCGCTCGGCGTGGTCGCCGGCGCCGTCCTCTCCGGCGCGCTCCTGGCCCCGCGCCACGGCCGCCGGGTCCTGCACGGCGGCATGGTGGTCGCCGCCTGCGGTGCGCTCGGCCTCTGGTACTCGGTCGAGCACCGGGCCGCCGGCCTCACCAGCTGGGAGCTGCTCCCCGCGCTGGCCCTCACCGGCTTCGGTCTGGGCCTGATCATGGCGCCGTTCTTCGACATCGCCCTGGCCGGCGTCGAGGAGGCGGAGACCGGCTCGGCCTCCGGCGTCCTCAACGCCCAGCAGCAGCTCGGCGGTTCGGTGGGCGTCGCCCTGCTCGGCACGGCGTTCTTCGGCTGGGCCGGCACCGACGGCTTCCAGCACGCGGCCGGGCGGACGTACGGCCTCGCCGCCGCCCTGCTGGCGCTGGCCTTCCTGGTCGCCTTCCTGCTCCCCCGCCGGGCGCGCCCCGAGGGCGAGCACTGAGCGCGGCGCGCACCGCCGCCGCACCGGCCGGTGGCGGCGCCCGGCCGGTGGCGGCGGGAACGCCGGGAGGCCCCGGGGTTGGCTCCAGCGGTCAGCGCGGCCGGCCCGGGGAAAATGGCAGCGGGGCCCCCCGGTTTGGCAACCCCGCCGTTTGGGGGTGAGGAGGGCGGCCAGGGCGCGGGGGGC